>NZ_DASTAT010000062.1 GCF_035712445.1 Oligoflexus sp.
ACTGAGGCGCGTGCACTCAGCAGGAGCAGGATCAGCCCCAAAATAGTTTTCATCGTATTCCCCCTTTTTCATCCAGACGATAAACGATCGTAATCGGTTCACCCGGTTCCGGCGCGGAGGCATTAAGAGCTTTTCCGTAAATACAGAGTCCATGCTTCTTTTTGGCTTGAGGATCGACCACAAAGCGCAGTTCGTTCGTGGCATCAGGCGTGAGGCGCAGCTTTCTGATACGAGCGGGATCCTTCAGTCTCCACACATAAAAGCGGCCCACACCGTTGTCGGGCACGACGGTCTGCCGTCCGACTTCCGTGCCGTTGATCAGCAGCGTGACGTCGCTCGTTTCATCCGCTTTGCCTTGTGATTGGGATTCCGCACTCAGGCGGGCCTTGATTTCCAGGGTCCTGGGCATCATCTCCGTGCCGGTGAAGCGATAGGAAAAAGATCCATCCTGATCGCCTCCATACGCATGCTCATAATTTCCGCTCTGATCCCAAAAACCATAGCGATCAAAACCCGGCTTTTCGAAATGCTCAACAGCGAGCGACACACGAATTTCATGATCGCGGCGTTCCACGTTTTCGGCCCTTTGGATTTCCTCGTGCTCGTCCACCGGCAGAGCCCATCCACCCCGAATCACAGGCTGAGAAAGGTTCGGAGGCGGAGCGTCCGAGATTATGGTTCCGGTCTGTGTGCAGCTGATTAATAGAAAAAGATAAAGGGAACGCCACATCTTCTGCTTTCCTCCTTTTCTCAGGAGTATACTCAGGATGCGCGGCGCTCCTAGCAGTATCCGCGGCTTGCATTCATTCACCCACGCGGGCTGAATAAATTAAATCCCGGTCTGCAGAGCCAGCTTCCAAATTTCTGGAGGCCCAAGGACAAGCTGGCCGCCGGCTGCAGAGACCCAGGTGCGCGGCTGGCCGATGTTTTTCACCAGAGCCTGCACGAAAAGTGGACGTTCCCCGACGCGCATCGAATATTTCAGCCCCGCATCGACCCGCGTCCAGGGTTTCAGTTCGCGCGTGTTCGCAGCATCGACGGATTGTTTGCCGAAATGATAGAGAGAACCCGAGACATTCCAATTATCGTTCCACTGATAATCAAGGGTCAGGGGCAAGGTCAGGCTCGGCGCACCGGGCGCATTCTTATTCCGGAGCGTCTCCACACGCACTATCTTTGCATCCAAAAGCAGCAGGCCGACCTGGAGCGTGAGTCGGTCCTCGATGAGACCGCTGGCATTGAGTTCAAGGCCCCGGTTGCGCTGCAGTCCATTCTGGAGATAGACGTTGGTTTCGGCGTCCAGATATTCAAGGCCGCGACGAATTTCAAAAAGGGCAGCCGTGAGGAAGAGGCCCGATATCTCGTTTGATTTCAGGCCCAGTTCCACCTGATGATTGCGAACCGGCGGCATGATTTCATTCGTGTTGGCGGCCGTGGCGGGGGCTACGCCTCCGCGCTCCAGACCCTCGGCATAGGAGAGATAGGTCAGCGTCCGTGGACTCATTTGATAGCTGACAGCTCCAAAAGGTGTGGTGCCCTCATCTTTCCGATGCAGGGTCTTCTCTCCGCTGCTCACGTTATAACTGTCGGAACGGAGAAGACTGTCTTTGATGCCCAGTAGAAGACTCCACTCATCGTTCAGCTGAATATCATCACTCAAGGCCTGGGTGCTGGCATGGACCTCGCTGCTGCGGCCCCGGCCGGTTACATTCAGCGCCGGACGCTCGGTATAGATCGGTTGGTAAAGATTCGAAGGAATCGGTGCCAAGGCCTCGCCTTCAGCCGTTATGAAGGTAAAACCATTCTCAAGGGAGGCCAGTGTCAGATGATGAGTCCAGGGGCCGCTCGTGAGCGTGTGGCTCAGAAAAACATTTCCGCCGAATACAGGTTTGTAGCGTGTGCCTTCCGCGAAATAAGTGGGACGCAGGAGCATGTCGCCATCTTCGCTGCGAATAAGTCCCGTGCCCGAGGACAGGATAGGGCGGCGCCTGATTCCGTAAAGCCCCTGCACGAAGAGCTTCCATTCGGGTGCGAAGTTCCATTCAAGCGACCCGTAGCCGTAATTCCATTCCTGCTCCAGCCAGGTCCATTTTTGAAAATGATTGCGGATGAGGCGCCTTGGGCACAGGCACGCCCGAGGCCAGGACGAAGGCATTCTGATAGCCCTCGCTCCGCACCCGCATCTGGTCATAACCCAGCACCAGTTCCGCACTGTCGCTGAGTTTATGCCTTAAAGATAGGGCAATGACGTCCCGCTCATCGCGTCCTTCGTAAAAAGTTCGGCCTCTTTCCGAAGCCAAATTCAGACGAACGGCCGTTCGATCACCTAGACTCCGATTCAAATCAAGGTGCCCACTCACGATACCGAGTTCGCGCCCACCGAGTGTGAGAGTGCTGCGATTATCCTGAAAAGGTAGCTTCGGCACGATGTTGACAGCGCCGCCCACGGCGGCATTCGGAGAAAAACTTCCGAGTCCGGCCGAAGGACCTTTGATCACCTCCAGACGATCCACGCTATAGAGCTGCCCAAGTGAGCCGGAAAAAAGAGCCCCAGGTCCCATTCCATAAAAACTGATCGCATCCGCGCCTGAATGGAAGCCGCGGAAGCTGAGATTGAAGGCCGAAAATCCACCGGCCGTCGCAACATTGGTCAGCGCAGGATCACGCCGCAGAACCTGATTGACTGTGACGTCGGACCCCATGCGGTCGCTGTCAAAGACCTGGATGGAGAAGGGGGTTTCGGTCAGCGGTCTTGACCCCAGAACACCGTTAAACGTATCGACGGCCGTACGCTTTCCGCTGACCACGACGGTTTCATCACCTGTTTCGGATGCCGACTCCCCCTTGGCCAAGGGAGCCCATGCGATGATGGGAATGAGAATGCTGCCTATTTTCATGCTGTCCTCCTCCTGGAGGCGGCCATCCTAGTGCATGCGACTGGGACTGAAAAGGGGATTCTTTCCCAATCGTTAGGATTGCGGCTTGGAGTTTTTGAAGAAAACACCGATCCACGTTTACCATCTTGGTGTCAGGAGTTCTTCATGCCCAATTTTAAATATGCTCTTTTGCTGATGCTCATCACCCCTATGAGTTTCGCCAAACCCCAAGCCGACGCGACGGTCCCCTATGAAACCTACCCCTATGATGGCAGTGGTTTTGAACGTCATCCTGAGCTGCATAAGGAATGGGCGGATCTGCGGGAACAGTGGAAAGGCAAGGTCGCTCCGGCCGAGGCTTTGAAACGCCAGATGGAATTGATGGAGGCCCTTGCCAAACGGGAGCCCAAGTGGATCGACGGCTATTGGATCGCGTCCGATGCGGCCTTTCAATATGGTAATAGTTTTAAAGATAAAAAGGATTTTCCTTTAGCAAAAGCGGCTTTCCTGCGCGGCAAAGCCTTTGCTGAAGCCTGTTTGAAAATGCGGCCCGACAATCCCCTCTGTAAATTCTATTTGGGTGTGAACCTTGGCAAGATTGCGAGCATCGAAGGCATCTTCGCCTCGCTTAAAAACGCCAAGGTCGTGGAGAAACTCTGGCTGGAAACGGTCAACTCCAAATTCCAGCATAAGTTCGGTCCCAATACGTCACTGCAGGGTGCAGCCCGCTATGCGCTCGGCATGTTCTATCGTCTGGTGCCCGACCTTCGCATTCTGAAGTGGCTCTTCGATGTGAAAGGCGATCTGGGCGAATCGGTGAAATTTCATACGGAAGCCTTCACCTACGACGAGCCCAATGTCTGCACGCGCACCATGCTGGCCGTCGCCCTGATCTGCAAAGGCAACAGCGATTTTTCCACGCCCGACGGCAAAGCTGGACGGGAGCAGCTCCGGCAGGCGAAAAAACTGCCGGTCAGCTCGGCCCTTTATGCCTCGTGTGCGAAGGACCTTGATCGTCTGGAGCAGGATCCCAAGCTGGCCTGTGGTTATGAAACCTCGCGGCAGCAGGAAACCAGTGAAGAGGAATTCAAAAAGCAGCAGGATGACTGATTCATCCTCCGCCGCACCTTATTGCATCATGCCGCCCATCGCTTCGCGCAGAGGCGGCGACCCCGGAAACGCGAAATCAGAACGCTGCGGATAGCCATCAAACGAGACAGCGCCCTGCTCTTCACTCACAGGCTGAGTGAGGCCTTGGATGTTGCTCATGATGAATTTGCTGCGAGGAATGGCTGGCATGCGGGAAAAATCAAGACTCAGATCCTGCGCCGGCACGTCATAGATCATGGTATTGGTCAGAAGATGCGCCGATCGCTTTAAAAGTTCAACCGTGATCCACTCACCGGGGCAGCGGTGGCCTTTCACGACATCCCCTGCGCCTTGGGCCACGAGGCTGAAAAGATTGATCTCGTTTTCCAAAAAGCGTTCCGGGCGGAAGGCCTCGGGGTCTTTCCAGATGTCGGCATCATGATTGGTGCCATAGATATCAAACAGAACCAAAGCGCCTTCCTTGAAAGAATAGCCCTGCCATTCGAAATCGCGGGTGGGTTTGCCAGCGACCATGGGAAAAAACGGATAGAAACGCCGAACTTCCTGGGCGAATGCTTCCAAATACTGGCTGTCTCCCTGCATTAGACGAGCCCGGCATTCCGGGTAAACCTCCAGTGCATGGGCTGCGAACACCACATACCAGGCCACGGCCACCGTGGGCCTCAGGATATTGATGAGTTCGACCGTTGCGGTGTCGACATCCAGCAACTCACCCTGGCGATCGCGGTGCCAGGCAATGGCCTCAAGAGGTGAGGCCTGGGCATTTTCCTTCTGAGTCTCACGAATGCCGCTGATAAGCTTTTGTCCCCAGCGCTCGGTTTGATTGCGCAGGAACATGCCCCACCAGTTGCGCAGGCCCACCGATCCCGCCCCGCTGATCATCGATGAAAATTCCACGCGTCTTAATTTCGACTGGGCTTCGGTCATCGGCACGCCAGCCCAAATGCAGACCGCGCGGGTGAGGATATCCTGGGCTTCGGTCAGAAGAAGAATCTGATCCTTATCCTTCCACTTCTCCATCTGGAGCAGCCACTGCTCGGCAAAGATATCGGAGAGTTTTTGCAGACTATCCGGCTTCATCATGGAAAGGAACATCTGCTTTCTCTGCTGGTGATCCTCGCCATCCAAAGTCTGCACGCTGCCGACGTCCTGCAGAAGTTTCAGAACGGTGGGCGGCATCGCGCCTTTGCGAGTGAAACGATCGGGTTCATAAAATAGGCGGCTCGCTTCTTCACCCTGCATGCAGATGGCTTTCTGCAGCATCACGCGGGTTTCAAAGATCCTGCTCTGGTGTTGCTTGCAGCGTTTGGAAATGAAACGATAGGCGTCGCTGAGCAGCTCCACGGTGCTGTCCAGGCTCTTGTCCTGTGGCATGTCTCGCATATTTTTCCCTATAGTCAGGATGGAGGAAGGGCACGCGGGGGCGCCCCTAGTGTTCAGGGATGATTGACAAAGAGAGAAGCCAACTCAACAGTGGAGGGAGAAGTTTCCGTTTTTTTATAATTCAAGGGGGGAATTGCTCACCCCTGCATCGGGGCATGGCCCAGCGCCGCATGAAAATAAGTCGAGGCCGTGCGAATGCGAATTTTTCTTGCCAGGATGGGCCACAAGCAGCTGCGAGTCGCGCTTGCCATACGCACGGTGCCCTTCTTATAGAAATAATAATCCCCGTCTTTTCGCAGGTTGGCCAGGATCTGCGTCGCATCCTCATCCGACCAGTCGCTCAGAACAACGACGGCGTCCTTGTCAAGAGTCGGGGCGGACAGGCAGCCACGGGGTCATCCTACGTCTGACACCTTATTCGGAGGAGCTTTCGTGTTTGTGACTAAAATCTTCAGCGCGGCTACGAGTCAGCTCGCAACCTCGACCCCTTTGTCGTCTTTTTCATCCGCCTCCAGCTGCCACGGATAGGTATAGACGACCAAAGGTTTCCCGCTCGTTTCCGCCACGAGTTCACCGACCATTTCGCAGTCTCCTTTGAAGAACTGCGCAAGGGATTCCGTCAGCAGTATCTGCCCGGGCTCGGCATGTTCCTGCAGGGCGGCTGCCAGATGAACCGTGGACCCCACGGCGGTATATTCCTTGCGACTTTCCGATCCAAAGGCCCCGACCACGGCTTCACCCTGACAAAGTCCAAGGCGCATGGTGATCGACACACCGAATTCCTTTTTCCAATCCGCATTCAAATCCTTGAGCGCCTGCATCATTTCGATGCCGCAGTGCAGCGCACGGACGGCCTGTTCCTTGCCAGCCGTTTTATGCGGCACTCCAAAGATCACCGATACACCCTGGGACATGTATTTATCCAGCATGCCCTCATGATCAAAAATAATCCCGGACATACGGGAATAATATTGATTCAGGAGCCGGGTGACCCTTTCCGCGCCCAGTTTATCGCAGACCTGACCCAGATCAACAAGGTCAGCGAACAGCACAGTCACAAGGCGCGAGTGGGAACTCTCATCAAGAGTCGATCGGCCCAGCATGAATTCCTCGACCATCTTCGGCGGAAAGGAACGCTGCAGCGTCTGGGTTTCGAAGTCGGCTTCCAGCTTTCGTATGGTGCGGTTTTTCCGATAGACGGCGACGATGCATACCAAGGACAGGGCAAGCGAAAGCCCCATCGCCCATGACGAATAGGACATCAGGCTGCTTTCTTCATCCGCCAGCCCCTCATCATCACCGGCAAAGCCAAGTTCGCGACGCGCGGCAAGGCTGGCCTTCTTTCCTTGGCGATTCCATTCGCTATCCAGGTAGTAGTATTCAATTTGATAGCGGAAGGCCTTGTCAAAACTCTGGTTGGCGAAGGACAGCTGCGACAGGTTCTTTTTCAGCTCCACGCGCAGGTAAAGCGGTGTATTCGCAATCTCTTCGACGAGTTCCTCGGCCCGGGTCAGATTGGTTTTGGCCTGCTCATATTTCTTCAATTCCAATTCCGCGGTGCCGGCCGCGATGCTGGCGCTGATTGTTCCCAGATCATGGCTGCCATGCAGAAAGGCAATCGCTTCGAGCGCCACGGTTTCCGCTTCGGCGAATTTTCTGAGGCGATTCAGGGCATGGGCCAGGAGCGCCCGCGATTGACCGCCGATACCGGGATCTTCGATTGCCTGAGCCGCGCTGATGCCAAGCTCCATATATCCGATGGCCTTTTGCAGCTCTTCGGTGGAGGCCCTTCCTTGGAAGACGGTATTGGCCGCATAGTTATAGGTGGTCTGGGCCAGAAGATGACGTCGACCGACGCGTTTGAAATACTGCGTGGCCTCCTGAAAAAGCTCCTCGGAGTTTTTCCGCGTGTCGCCATCATCCATCAGGATCAAGGCGATGCTGCCATGAATCGCTTCGCGGCGGAACTCACTGATTTCCTGCTTTTCCTTCAGGATAAGCTTGGCCTGATTCGCATATTTTCGGGCCGCAGCCCGGCGGCCATGGGTACTGAGCGAATTGGCAATCTGACTCAAGCGAATCAGAGCGACGTCGGTCGGCGCATTCTTGAAAATAAAGTTGAGAAGTTTGAGTTCCTCGACCAGGAAGGCATCGAAGTTTTGAGCAAACTTGATCTGATTGATGAGGGATTGAAAAATGTCGTATTCCTGCCAGGCACGGATCTGCCGCGCCATCTGCAGAGCGTCGTCCACATCTTTCTTATATTGGGACGCTGTGGTGCCGCGATCCTCGCCCACCTCGGCACTGGCCAGGAAAATGGTCGCCAGAATCTTCACCCATTGATCAGGAACCTTGCTCCTGTCCATTGTGGCAAAAGTTTGTCGCGCCCATTCATTCACGCGCCGGGGATGATCGGCGATTTCATATTCCAGCTCGGTCAGGGTCATCCCCGGATTCAACTCGCTGGCCTTGGCTGCATGACCTGTTCCGAGGCCGTACAGAAGGAAGATAAGATGGAATAAGAGGCTGCGCTTTTGCATAGACCCTCGCTTGTCCTGATTCGAAGCCGACTTCTGTTTGTCGACCCAAAGCGCATTTTCCGAAGGGGGTCATTTATACCTTTCTGGAAATATGCTAAAAAGACCAAGAATTATGCTTTGTTAAAAAGAGATTAAGATCCGTTTAGAGGACAAAAGGACTGACTCCGAATCAGAACTTTGACTTTCATTCCATCTTGCGTACCTTATTCATAGGGCTCCGAACTCTTGGGGTCTGGTTTGGAAGGAGAGGGCGGGGCTATGGAAAAAATAGGATCATGGATAGGTTCGGCCAAGCAAATGGCCCAGAATGCTATCAAGGATAAGCTCGAATTGGGTTCGGCCTTGTCGGGTCAAATTCTTTTGAGCATGCTGCACGACGCTTTCATCGAGATGCCCGAAGCGAAGCGAGAAGAACTTTTCCAGGTGATGGAGTCGGTGTTCCTGCAGTATAAGTCCCAGGGCAAATTCGATTTTGAAGGGGTCTGGCAGCAGACTGTTCGCAACGCTCTGATCCAGGAACTGGCCGGCAACGTCAGCCGGAACCTGATCAAGGCCATCATCAGCAAGGCACGCATGTGAATACGATAGAAATCTGGTCGGATATCCTTTGTCCTTTTTGCTACATTGGCAAGCGGCGCTTTCAGGCGGCGCTGGATGCCCTGCCCCAAAAGGAACAATTCACAGTCACCTGGCGGAGTTTTGAACTCGATCCCCAAGCCCAGCGTGATTACGATCTCGGCATCCATGAGCTTTTAGCGCGAAAATATGGTCGCTCTTTGGAATGGGCTAAGGAGATGAATGCCAACATGGAAGAACAGGGTCGACAGCTCGGTCTTGAGTTTCATATGGATCGTATCGTTCCCACCAATTCCTTCGACGCCCATCGCCTCATGCACCTGGGAAAAAGCCTTGGCCTGCAGGACGCTGTCAGCGAAAAACTCTTTGCGGCCTACTTCACCGAGGGTCGTCACATCGGAAGAAAAGAGACTCTGCTCGCGATCGCGCAGGAAGCCGGCCTGGACGCGGCCCGGGCGCAGACCATGCTGGATTCGGATGACTTCACCGAGGCCGTGCGGCAGGACGAGAATGAAGCGCAGCTTTTTGGTTTGACGGGTGTGCCGGCCTTTGTTTTGAATCGCAAGTATCTGATCTCGGGCGCGCAACCGACGGAAATCTTCACGCAAGCTTTGCAAAAACTCGTAGGTGAGCCCGGATGAGTCTGAGCGTTCCTTTGATGCTATCGCTGGCCCTCTTGATCGGAGTTATTTGTCAGATTATCGCGCGCTTTTTGCAGCTGCCTGGCATAGTCCTTTTTTTACTGGCCGGTGTTGCCTTTGGTCCGGATGGACTGGGGGTGATCGATCCCGTGACGCTGGGTTCGCGCACGACCGAGCTGATTGGAATGGCGGTAGCCGTGATTCTTTTCGAAGGCGGCATGCTGCTCCGCATGGATGCGATGAAGCGCAATGCTGTCGTCATTCGACGGCTCATTACCTCGGGCGCTGTACTGACAGCCATTGGCGGAACATTCGCTGCGCGTTTGATCATGGATTGGAGCTGGTCTCTGAGTTTTCTCTTCGGAACCCTGATCATAGTCACAGGTCCGACCGTCGTCACTCCGCTTTTGCATCGCATCGGCATCCGGCGTAATCTTCAGACCATACTGCAGGCCGAGGGTGTGCTGATCGATCCGGTCGGGGCTTTGATCGCGGTGATTGGACTTGAAGTCGTGATCAGCGGCGCTCCGATGGATGCCGCCATCGGTTTCGCGGACCTCGGCTTCCGACTGGCCTTCGGAGGTGTGGCTGGAGCCTTGGGTGGGATGGCTTTGGTCTGGATTCTGCGGCGGCCGCATATCGTTCCCGATGAATATGCCAACATCTTGACTCTAGCTTCCGCGCTCGTCATTTTTCAAGCGAGCAACGCGATCTTTCATGAAAGCGGGATCATGACGGTGACGATCGCCGGCGTGGTCGTAGGAAACGGCAAACTTCCCACGCGGCATAAAATGCTCGAATTCAAGGAGCAGCTGACGCTCCTCCTGATCGGACTTTTGTTTGTGGTGCTGACCGCTTCCATCCGTCTCGCCGATATAGTGGAACTTGGCTGGGCCGGAGTCTTTACCGTGCTGAGTGTCATGTTTATCGTGCGGCCCATCGTTGTGATCTGGAGTTCCTGGGGCACCAAGCTGGGCAAACGGGAGCGACTTTTCATGTCCTTCCTTGCGCCGCGAGGGATTGTGGCCGCGGCGGTAGCCTCACTTTTTGCCACGCGACTTGCGGAAAATGGTCTAAGCGGTGGCAATCAGCTTCGGGCTTTGGTCTTTCTCGTGATCGCGACCACTGTGATCCTGCAGGGCCTTAGCGCTGATTTCGTGGCCGGATTCCTGGGTGTGCGTCGGCCGCGGAATAACGGTTATGTGATTCTGGGCGCGCATCGACTCGCGCGGGCGCTGGCGCAGAAGCTCATGGAAGGTGATCAGGATGTGGTCCTGCTCGATCGAGATGACCGCAAATGTCGCGAGGCCGAACGCGATGGGCTGCGCATCATACATGGCAATATCATGGAAGAGTCGGTTTTAAAAAGGGCCATGGTGGATACGCGGCGCGGGGTCATCGGTCTTGTTAATAACGTCGGTGTGAATCTGGAGGCTTTGCGGAAGGTGCTGCAGCTATCCAAGGCCCCCCGGCTTTATCTGACGCAAAAAAACCGCGATGTCGATCACGAGACCTTGCGGAGCCTTATGGCGGTCGAAGCCTTCGGCCAGCCTGTGGATGCCGTTTATTGGAGCCATCTTCTGGATCGGCAGCAGGTGGAGTTGGTGACCCTCGTTCCAAAGCCGGGTGCCAGCGGCCAGGCATCCATTCAAAAGCACTGGCAGGATAAAGCCTATGCGGTCCTGCCGTTGACCGTCACCCGCGCCGGACAGATCGAACCCTACGCATCGGATGTGGACCTCGCCAGCTGCTCGGAATTGACCATTCTTCTGCATAGCCTTTCCTCGACGGAAATCCTTCAGGAGATCCTGCAGGACGGTGCCTGGCAACAGCCCGTGGGAACCAACGCCTGAACCGAGGTGGAAACCTCGCTCGGAATGCCCAAGGATCAATCAGCCTTTGTCACAAGTTGCGGCACCCCGTCAGACGCCATTTATTTCGCGTCTGAGGGGGCTGTGAAAACCATTGAGCTTTGCCGGGTTTCCCATGAGTGCGACTTATGCGAAATTCGAACGAGTTAATTTGACATGATATAGCTGGACAGCACCCAAATTGCATGCAATATATGCGTAGGCTGGATGGACAAGGAACGCCATCATTAATGATTCCCGTAGGTTGCCTTATTGTCCAGAATTTTTCGACGGATACACAGGCGCCTCCGATGAAGGACTATCCTCCATGAAAAGTTTGATGATGTCTCTGGCTCTTGTGATCGTGTCCACCGCTTGTACCACTGTTGGCAGCACCTCGACGGTTGCCAAGGACGAGGCTGGCGAAACCAAAAAAGATGGCGACGAAGAAGGTCTTCGCAAGGAAAGACAGCAGGCTCTGCTGGAAGCTTTGGAAGGCAAAAGCGCCAAGTAAGGTTCGCTCGGCGGTCGACCTTCGGGTCGGCCTGCCTCATTCCCGCGGAAAGTCGTCAAGCGATTCGTAGCCGGTCATCGCCTTCTTCCCTTCCGCTGATTCCTCGAACATCACCGAATCCTTCCAGATCTTTTCACAGAATTCCTTATGATTTTCATAGAAAGCCTTGGAAAAGGTGAAGTAGTAGTCGTTCATCTTGAGCGGTCCTTCATACTTCCGAAGTCCCATATTCAGCTTTTTGTTGATGCGATTGGAATGCAGCGCAAGGCCATCGAGCTGCTTTTCCATGAGCCTTGTATACATCGCGTCCACCGATTTGAATGTTTCCACGCTCGCGCCGGCTGCCTTCAATTCCTCGTTGATCGAATAACCCTCGCTGCTGCCGATACGCAGGCCTTTCAGAGTGCCGAGATTGGTCCCGTCCCAGGGCAGAACCTTGTCCTGCCTGGAATAAAGAAAATAGCCCGACTGCTTGAAGATGGTCCGGGTATCCACGGTTCCATCGGGGAGTTTCGGATAGACGGCCCAGTCCTCGCGATCGGTCCTATAGCTGACGATTCCATAGGCATCCACGCTGCCTGCTTTCATCAGGACGCGGCAGGCGGTGGGCGGGCGCCGCATCAGGTTCAGCTTCACGCCATGCTTCCGGCTTACGTGGCGCGCGAATTCAACGAGAATCCCCGGGTATTTCGAGTCTTCCAGGCCGGGTTTGTTATAAAGCGGATAGATGGCTTTGTCTTCCAGACAGAACCTGATTTCCGTCGGCGCGGCGGCATGGGCAGGGCCGGCCAAAGTCAGAAGGCTAAGGAGGAGCATGATGCGCATGGGAGGCTCCTATTTCCAGGCACAGGGCTGTTCGTATTTTTTGTAAAGACCGCAGACTTCACCGGATTTACGCATACCCCGAATGCAGTCTTCAAGCTTTTGGATGAAGGCGGCGCGATCCGGGATGCGCGGTGAATTCTTCGAGACGGCTATGAAATAATCAGCTTTCTGGATTTCAAGGTCCATCAGCTTTATTTTATCCAAAAGTCCAATGCGTTTGGCAACCCAAAGGATGGTGGAGTCGGTCGAGACAAAGATGTCGATGCGATTGGCATCGAGCTTTCGGATATTGAATTCCTCTTTGGAACTTTCATCGAGCCGCTGCGCGGACTTCCGCTTCAAGACGTAGTCATAGAATTCTTTGGAATAGCGGAGGCCGATCGTGTGCCCCAGCCGGTACGGATCGAAGTCCTTGATGGATTTTATGGAATAGTTGCTGTCCGCACGGACGATTGGAATATAGCGGGAGGTGAGCATCACTTCCTTGCCGAAGTCCATGACCTTTTCCCGTTCTTTTTTATAGGAAAAGATGTTGATGTCCAGGGTGCCCTGTTCCATCCCCACCTGCATGCGTTCGATCGGCTGGTGTTTGAATTCAAAAGGCATCTGCAGGCGCGCCGAGCATTCTGTCAGGATTTCCTTCATAAGGCCGGGGGGATTGTCGGGGCGGCCGGCGAAGAAATAGGGTGGCCACTCGGGATCGTTGATCACGATGGGCTGCTGCTTATGTTCCTGGGCCTTTGCGAGCCCGTTGAAAGCGAGGCATCCTGTGACGGCGAAAAGCAGCAACCTCATGGAAAGTTCTCCAGTTTCTCGTATTTACTGATGGCCGCCATGCCCTCCGCTGACTTCAGATAGCGGGCGGCCTCTTTCCAGATCAGATCGGGGAGGGCGGGATATTTTTCCTGGAAGTGTTTGGAGAATTGAATGAAGTAGTCCTTGGTCTTGAGCGGCGGCTCGTATTTGTGAAGGAGGATCCGGTCGCTGATGCGATTGATCATGTCGTTATTCACGGCGACGGCGTCAATGTCGTTTTTCTGAAGTCGGCTGATCATTCCATCCAGGGATTTGAAGGTCTCAACCTTCACCCCGGCGTGAATCAGGTCGCTCACGATCGAATACCCATCAATCGCGCCCAGTCTTTTGCCTTTGAGACTGCTCAGGTTGCCATCCCACGGCAGGCTTTTGTCTTTGGTCGTATAAAGGAAATAGCTGGTCCGAATAACCGCCCGGTCGCCATCCGGTTCACCATTTTTCATGGGAAAAAGACCGATTTTCTCCCGCTCGGCGTTGTGACTCAAAAGGCCCACAGCGTCGACCTCGCCCTTTTCAAGCAGGACGGTGCAGGCGGTTTGCGGGCGTCTCATCACTTTGATATCGAGGCTGCTTTTGGATTTGAGGTGAGCTATGAGATCGAACACAAAGCCCGGATGGGTGGATTGCTCGGTTCCTGCTTTGTTATAGAAGTAGAATGATGGCTTATCGTCCAGACACCAACGGACCACCTGGGCCGGGGCGGCTGGGAGCGGGCCGCTGGAAAGGGCTAGGAATAGGAGAGTGTGGAAACGCATAGGTCTGCCTTTGATGGAATGCGACTTCTTTTTTTGAGATTAGCATGGATCGGGAGGGTGGGGGGACGGCAGTAAATACCTCTTCGCACAAAAAACACTGGATAGGTCGTCTTTCTCGCTCAGGAAATACATTGGTTTTGTCGATTGCTCAAACTTTCCTGGTCTGCATGAAAGTACCAGACAAGCTTTATAAAGCAGAGTACAATTTTTCATTGCAATTCTTTCATGTATTTCGAGGCCAGGGAGGGTTATGAAACGATTTGCGGTTCTAGTTCTGCTGAGCGGAGTGACGACCAGATTGGCGATTGCGCAGGAGGGGTCAGCACCGGAATCGACAGACAATCAGGTCAAGAAGGAGTCTGCGTCAGAGCCCAGGAAAGGGGAGCGCATGGAGGTCCTCGGCACCCACATCAAAAGAATTGATGTGGAAGGACCTTCGCCCGTGACGACCATAGAACAGGAGCAGATCAAGCAGTCCGGAGCTGAGTCGATTGGTGACGTTCTGCGCGATGATGCTTTGAATATTTTCGGTTCCCGCCGCGAGAAATCCGGCGGCAACTTCTGGAGTGAATCGAGCGTGGAGCTCCGTGGACTTGGTCAGGCCCGGACTCTGGTTCTTCTGAACGGGAAACGGCTTCCTCGCGGCGGCAACTGGTCGGTTGATCTTAATATCATCCCGATTGCAGCTGTGGAACGTGTTGAAATTCTGCGCGATGGGGCCTCGGCTATCTATGGCACGGATGCGCTCGGCGGGGTCGTGAACATCATCACCAAGAAGAACTTTGACGGTTCGGCCGCCACCATAAAAGCTTTGGTGCCCCAGGATCCAGGAGGTCAATCCAAGACGCTTTCCTATTACCAGGGGGTGCAGCTGGATAAGACCCAGATCTCTTTCATGTTGAATTTTAGAGATACGGATACGGTTCACTGGAACCAGCGGAAAGATATTCTTGACACCAGCAAGGCCTACACCGATGGTGGTATGCCTGGCAACTATGTTGACGCTCGCGGTTACGACAAGGCCTTCCCCAATTGCCCAGAATCCAACATCGTGGATTCCAAGTGTGTGGATCGCTATTGGGAAGATAGTATCCTTCAGCCGTCGATACAGACCTTGAGTTTTGTCAGTAACTTTACACATCGTTTGACAGATGACCTTGAAGTCTTTGGACGCGCTATTGTCAGTCGAAAGAACTCGGAGTATCAATGGGGGCCGGTCCAGCCCAAGAACTTCTTTAAGGTCAGCAAAGCAGCTGCGGTCAAGATGGTTGAAGGGCTTCAGATCAATGGCGTCGACTATTCCACAATTTTCGATGCCGCGCGTAGCGACCGACCGATAACGTTAAAATTTGCCGTTGAAGAGGCTGGTCCACAGAAGCGTGAAGGCGTCGCTGATCTTTTCGGTTTGGGCCTAGGTGTCAAAGGGCCGATCTGGGACGATTTTGAGTGGGAAGTCTTTGTTGCGGCAGACAGAACCCAGCAGCGTGATACTCAAACCAATGGCGCGATCAAAAAGTCCGAGCTGATCGCGAAGATGGAAGCCGGAACTTACAACCCCTTTAAGGAATATGGCGAGCGCGGGGCGATTGACGACATTGAATTCAAGCCATGGGCGGAAGTGGAAAGCGGTTCGCGTGAGGTGAATGCGAAAATCAGTGGGCCACTGTTCGAACTGCCCGCAGGAACTGTTCAAGGAGCGGCCGGCGTGATCGGCGTGAATGAATACTTCAATGCCGACCGTGATCCTCAGTTGAATGAGAAAGAAGCCGATGGCACTGACTTTGATGGTGCGGACTTTACCGGCTTCACAGGTACGGGCAATCGCCTTGTAACCTCGGCCTATGCTGAAGTGAGTGTGCCTGTCATCGAGCGTATGGAACTCCAATTGGCCGCCCGTTTCGATGAATACAGTGATTTCGGAAATACCTTGAATCCCAAGATCGGCTGGCGCTATGCACCCGTCTCCTGGGCTTATCTGCGCTTTTCAGGCGGTCGCGGATTCCGTGCGCCGACTCTCGATGAACTCTATCGCGATGAATATCCTCAATTCGTGACGTTTACAGATGCGAAGACCGGGAGTTCGATGAGGATGTATATCAAGGGAGGTGGCAACAAGGACCTGTCTCCTGAGCGCTCCGAAGCGATCAGCTACGGACTGGGTCTGGAGCCTTTCGCGTTTATGTCCGTAACCGCTGACTACTGGCGTATGAACCTCATTGATCCCATCAGCTTCTCGGCGATGGCGTCCCTCACCCAGGCGGAGGCCAATGGCTATGACGTGAGCCGCTTCGCAACGATCACACGCGACCCTATCACCAAGGATATCCTGGACGTGGTCGCTCCTTATCAGAATATGGGACGCAAGGAAGTCGCCGGTTACGATCTCACATCTGTGCTTACCCAAAAAACCAATGGCTTTGGAACCTTCCGCCTGCGTTCCAACCATAGTGTGATGCTGAAGTATAAGACCAAGGATTGGCCTCTTGATGAGCTGACCGATCGTAAAGGTTATGGTGGTAGTCCTCGCTGGCGAAACAATTCCAGCCTGGGCTGGTCTTTTGATGAATACTACGCCTCGCTTTCGGCTAACACCACGGCCGCCCAGAAGAGTGATCCAAACCGTCAGAACTGGGTGAATTACTATACGGAATATTCAAGTTATCTGAAGTACAGAGCCCCATGGAAAGGCGAGCTTTCCTTCGGCATCGTGAACCTGGATAACCGCAAGCCTCCTCAAAACGACCGTCAGCCTGATATTAATGCCAGACTCTACAGTCTTTTGGGAAGGCGCTTCAATCTTGAATATACGCAGAATTTTTAATCGGGGATGAGCATGAAAATATTCCATATTCAAGGCATTGCGACCCTTTTGAGTCTACTGGCCCTATCCTGTGGGAAGCTCGAAGAAAAGGATCAGAGTGTCCCGCGTGCGCCGATTGCCGATGTATCCGGGACCGGCATTGAAGCTATTTGGACCTATTGGACGGATTCCAATGCGTCCGCAACCTTTCCGACTCCCATCCAGGTGACAAACGCGCGAGTCACGTTTGTAGGAACTCGCGAATTTTTTGTACAGGAATCGGCGTCGGGGCAAGGCGTCCATGTTTATTCAACTTTGGGCAATAACACAGCTCCGACAGGTGTCGATCGATTGCCGGAAGTGGGTGATGTCGTCAGCTTCGGTGCCGTGAAGTGGACGTCTTTTCGCGGCGAGCGGGAGGTGACTGAGGTCACGGGATGGACCAAGGGAGAAAAGCGTTCGATTGACGACTTGATTTCTGAGGGCGATTCCATTGACTGGGATACGGCTTCTGCCCCCAATCTGAACAAAATCTTTCGGATTACGGCGAAGATCATGGACAGCCCCTGCAAGGCGGCGGGATCGTCACTCGTGAACTGGACGTTAAAGACTGCCGGCTATTCCGGTTCCGCGTTAATCCTAAGAACGACATGCAATACAGCGGCACTGGCCTGGGTTGCCGGGGTGTGCGTGAAGGTGGTGGGACCCATCTCAGTTTTTACGAACAACGGTGTCACGTCTTACCAGCTCCAGCATATACTTGCGGATGAGCCTGTTACCACGATCGCCTGCCCAACCGAAATTCAGTGATACCCTCGATGCCCGCCTTCTACGGCGGGCCTTTTTTTGATGACTTGTCATGGACTTGTGAATCAGGGCGAAGATTCGTGCAGGCCATGTTTGGTGATCAAGAAAATTTGCGAAGAATAGTGACAGGGATCGCATATATGCGGTCAAGGTTCACTATTGATTGGTATTCACTCACTTAAGTTGTACAGCATTCACACCGAACCACGACCCATGGACCACCTTAGGGACAGGGTATGAATCGGACGAGCCTGACATTCCGCTTGAACGCGACGATCCTCGGAATCGTTTTGGTGATGACGTCCATGATGGTTCTGGCCTCATCCTATTACCTCTATCAAAGAACCATCCAGGACCTGCGCGCCGACGCGGAGCAGACGGCGAGTCTGGCTCAATTGTCCCTGGTGGACAGGCTTTGGGATTTTGACAGCGATGGTGTGAACGATATCGCGCGTTCGCTTCTGCTCGATGAAACCTTCGCCGTGGTCAGCATCCGCGACAAGAGCGGCCATATCCAGCTGAAGCTCCAGGGAAAGGGCTTTGAACACGCGAATTTGGACCGATTCTCGGACGACGATTTCTTTCGCGTCTCCCGGCAGATCAGCAAAGGCACGGATGAGATTGGTCAGCTTGATGTTCTGGTGAGCACCCACATCGCCCATCAAAGAATCCTGGGCAACACCATGACCATTCTGATCGCCAGCATCATATTGAGCATCATCCTGACCGGTTCCATCTCGCTCGCTGCAGATCGCCTTATCAAACGGCCGATCTTCAAGCTGCGGAAGGAAACCGACGAGGTGATCAATGGTAACCTGCTCTCGCCCATAGACCTGTCGCGGGATGACGAGCTCGGAGCCCTGGCACGCGACTTCGCGCATATGCGTGATTCCGTGCGGGAAAAAATCGGCATCATCGAGCAGCAGAATTACAGCCTTGAACAGAAGGTGCAGGATCGGACCGCCCAGCTGGAGCAAAAAACCAAAGAGCTGACCGCCGTTTTCAAAAGTCTTCAGGAAGGCATCGTGACCTTTTCCCGGACGCAAAAGCTCGACCCGCAGCCGTCACCCTACCTTCTGGAAATCTTCGGTATTCCCAGCGTCGAAGGCCGCTCGCTGGGCGACCTCCTTTTCGCTACCCAAAAGTCCGATGCCACCGCCCAATGCCTTTCCGCATTGGATGCGATCCTTGGGTCCTCGGATCTGAATTTTGACTTCAATCGCTTTCTTTTGCCGCGCGATCATGTGATCACGGTCAACGGCCGCACCCGAGTCCTGGATCTCTCATGGTCGCCGGTGATCTCGGATGCCGGCACTGTGGAAAAGATGGTGCTCTGCGTTCGGGATATCACGGAAATTCAAGCCGTGCGCGCCCTGGCCCGCAGTAACCAGGAGACCGTGCGCTGCCTGCAGGAACTGATGAGCTGCGAAGCCAGCACCTATAATCTTTTCTTCGATGCCTTGCCTGGCCGTATCAGCAATATCCGCGAACTCATCCTTCTGAACAGCCAGGAGTCGGTACGGGATGCCATGCGCAGCCTGCACACCATCAAGGGCAATTCCCGGACCTTTGGCTTCTCGGCCCTGTCGGACAAGACGCACGAGATCGAAGGGCTTTTGAAGGAAGAACTTCAGGGCACTCCGGTGCTGCGCGATTCGCAAATGTTCATGAAGCAGCTCATTCGCCTTCAGGAGATCTACCAGCAGTATCAGGATGTGCGGTACAAGGTTCTGAAAATAGCCCAGGCCGAAATCAAGATCACCTTCGGCGATCTGATCGAGGAATTCCTGAAAGAACTCCAGGGCAAAGACAGCCCGGCCGCGCGGGAACTCAGCCGCCGCCTGAAAGGTGTATTCGGTCAGCAGGATCTTCGCATGGCTCTGGAAAGCATGGGCCAGTCGGCTCTGCCTTCGATCGCCCGGGATTGCCTGAAACCCATACCCAGGCTGAACGTCGCCGGCGATAACATCTACCTGCAGGCGGATCGTCTCACGCTCCTGAGCGATGTGTTCATGCACCTTTTCCGCAACAGCATGGATCACGGCATCGAAGCCCCGATGGAACGGGATCGGCTGAAAAAGCCGGCGCAGGGGCACATCGAGATCACGATCCATCACGACGAGGATCAACTTGAAATCATCTATCAGGATGATGGCCATGGACTCGACATTGCCCGGACTTCGGAAGTCATGCGAAAGCAGGGCATGCTGCCTCATGGTGCTCAGCCCTCGCGTCAGCAGCTGCAGAACGCGATCTTTGCCGATGGCTTTTCCACGGCGGAACGGGTCACCGCTGTTTCAGGGCGCGGCGTCGGCATGAGTGCCGTGCGCAGCATGATCCAGCATGAAGGTGGCTCCATCCACTGTGAGATTCTCGGTGGGGAAGACCTGCAGGACGGAACCGCGGCCCTGCGTTGGATCATACGCCTGCCGCTGGGAATCAAAAAGGATGCCTTGGCATCCGTATCATGACAGGTGATCCCATGAGTATCGTTCGCGTCGCAGGTCTTTTCGTTTCACTGCTATTCCTAGGCTGCTCGACTCTGCCCGATGCCTCTGATCCTGTGGCACAGATCCAGCTGGTCGAATCCTTTCCCTCGGAAACTGATCTGGGCAGCTCCGATCTTCCCAAAGCGGAAGCGGTGTGGATGGATATGATCAGCCGGGCACGGCAGACGATCGACGTCGGTCAATTCTATGTTCAGAATGTGCCACATTCCAGTTTGGATCGCGTGCTCAAATCCATGGAGGCCGCGACACAGCGTGGCATCAGGATTCGCTTTCTGGTGGATGAAGCCTTCGTGAAACGCTATCCCGATGATACCGGCAAGGCGGTGGAGGCCATCAAAAAATGGACGAATACGGAAGTCCGTATCACCAACCGCTGGGCCAAGACCGGCGGCATCCAGCATGCGAAATATTTCATCGTGGACGGACGTGACGCCTTTCTGGGCAGCCAGAACTTTGATTGGCGCGCGCTCGATCATATCAAAGAACTGGGTTATCGCTTCCGTTCCCCGCCCTTGGTCACAAGCCTCAGCGCTGTGTTCCAGGACGATTGGGACAAGGCCTTGGATAAGGACGCCGCGCAGGAGCTTGATCCCGAGAAATTCCAGCCCGCGGTGTGGAAAGATGCGGACGGAACCATCCATACGGTCAGCCTGAAGGTGAGCCCCAATCCCGACAGTAAAAATCCAGCCCTTTGGGATTTGCCGGCGCTCCTGGATATGATACGCAAGGCCAAAAGCCAGGTACGCATTGCGGCCATGCTCTATAAGCCTATATTTTACGACAAAAGAGCCTGGACAGAACTGGAATCCGTTTTGATCGAAGCGGCCCAGCGCGGCGTCAAAGTCCAGGTGATGGTGGATGCGAAAAACAAGGAGCAGTACTTCAAGGGCTTGATCGAAGGGGGAGTTCAGGTCGGATTTGTGAAAATCCCGACCCATAGCTCCGGCACGATACCCTATGCCCGACTCATTCATGCCAAATACATGGTCGTGGACGATCGCATGGCCTGGCTGGGAACGAGCAACCTCGAAGGCGACTACTTCTATAATTCCAGGAATATCAGCCTGCTTCTCGATAGCCCGCGTTTCGCCGCGTCCATGGGCAAGGTCTTCGACCGCTACTGGACCTCGCCCTTTACGGCTTTTTTAAAGCCTTAGCCGAGGCTTTGATCTGGACGGTGACCGGCAGGTGATCCGACTGTCCAGGCCCGCTGGCATTTTCCCAGGCTATGGGCAGCCCCTCGGCATCAGTCTGAAAATCAAAGCCCTTCACGAGAGCCACCGATTCGGGATCCATGGCCCATTTCCAGTTCGGGTGCTCCTTGCCTCCCTTCCAAACCATGATGGAATCCAAAAAGGACCATGACTCCTCTTTTTTGAAGTAATGCGTGCCCAGGCACTGCCGGCAGCCTTCCAGATGCGAGATCTGCCAATCCTTGGCGGCCACGGCCCTATAAAGACGGGAATCCTCTTTCGCATTGGTGTTGAAATCACCCCCTGCGATGACGACCTCGGCGCTTTCCGCTGCTTTCCTCGCGACTTTGTTGAGGGTTTCCATCGCTTCGATACGTTCCAGGAAAGGATGATAAGGCGCGGGGAAATGAATGCCGAAGGCGGTCAGGACCTCGCCACCCGGCAGCTTGAAACTCGCTTCCAGGATATCGCGCGACTGCGGTTTTTCGCCATTTCTGCGGCTATTCACAAAGTCCACCGGATGCAGGCGCGGCTCGCCCGTGCGTTCCAGGCGGGACAGCATCGCCGTATCAATGCCACGCCGATCGCTGCCTTCCAAGAGGATCCCGGGTCTATAATTGCAGGCACCCAGAAATTCCGTGCGCAGCCGCTCCAGGACCTTCAGATTCTCGACTTCGACCAGGATCAAAAGATCCGGGCATTTGCCATTATTCACGCTGCTCACGATTTTGCCAATGCGTTCGAGCTTGGTTTTCAGCTCGGTCTCATTCCAATCGAAGCTCTCGCATTCGCTCGTCCGCTGCTTGCTGCTGCTCGTCTCCGCGCAGCGTTTTTTATGATCGTCGGTTTTTTTTCGCTGGGCGGGCAGATAGGTCCAGTCGTCCTTGCCTTCGTCATGCTCGGTATCGAAGAGGTTTTCGACATTATACGACATAACGAAGATCGGCGCGGGCTGCTCGGGGGCAGGCTTTTTGGCTTTTGCGGCGGGCTTGGCCCCCATGAGGGCAGGGGCCAGCAGGGCGGGAATCAAGAGGCGTGGCATCCAGGTTTTCAGGAAATCCATGAGTTGTCCTATCTCCAGGTTCAAATTTCAAAATGAATATACAAGCAGGGACAGCTCTTGTCTTGAATTTCCACCTTCGCTTGAAATGAGAGGCGAAGGCTGGCATCATTTCTATGAAACTTAACGCAGATTTTTTATCTTCCCAAAGTGCGGCTAACCGGACGAGGCGATGCTATGGTGGTTAGGCAGAAGAAACGTTTTCAACAGGGTGACATGATCTGTGCCGAAGGGAGCCACGGGGACTGCGCCTATATCGTTGAAAGCGGACGGGTGGAAATCTATGTCGGAACCGGGCCGGAGCGGGTCACGCTCAGTATCCTGGGGGTCGGCGAGATCTTTGGCGAGATGGCCGTGATCGATGGGTCACCGCGGTCTGCGTCCGCCGTCGCCCTGGAACCCTGCGAGCTGATGTCGGTCTCCAGCGAAGCCATCTCGGAGCGGATCAAAAACGCTGATCCCATCGTGCGCCTGCTGGTGGCCATGCTGCTCAAACGCATGCGGCATACCAACGAGAATACCAAGAAAGCCCGGCATGACGAAGAGGAAGAGACCACGGTTTCCAGTTCCGGTCTGGCCCAGGAAGTCATAGATAAGATCCGTATTGAAGCCGAACTGAAACTCGCGCTCGCGGCCAACGAATTCGCCCTGCATTTCCAGCCCGTCATGGATCTGCAGAGAATGCAGATCGCCGGCTTCGAAGCCCTCATCCGTTGGCGCAGCAGCACGCGCGGCCTTGTGCAGCCGGATATTTTCATGGGCATTGCCGAGGAAACCTCGCTGATCGTTCCCATCGGCCGCTGGGTGCTCGAAAACGCCTGCGCCGCCCACACCCTCATCATTCAGGAAATGAAGGCTCAGGGTTTGAATGAACCCCTTTTCATGAGCATCAATATTTCCAGCCGGCAGTTTCAGGATCCGCAGTTTTTCGATCACCTGGCTGAGGTCGTGCAGAAAAATGGACTGCGCAACGATCAGATCAAACTGGAAGTGACCGAGCGTATTTTCATGGAAGGCCCTGCCGCCGTCTATGCGATCGAACGCTGCCGGAGCCTCGGCTTTCCCATCGCGCTCGATGACTTTGGCACAGGCTATTCGAGTTTGAGCTATCTCGCCAAATTCCAGGTCGATACGCTGAAGGTGGACAAGGCCTTCGTGCAGCTGCTCCTGGATGATCCCAGGACCTACACCATCACCGCGGCGATCGTGGGAATGGCGAATCAGCTCGGGATTCCGATCATTGCGGAAGGCGTGGAAACGGTCGAGGAATGCGCGGCTCTGCAGGCCATGCATTGCCGCTATGGGCAGGGCTTTCTGTTCAGCCCTGCCATGCCGCTACCCGATGCTTTGAAGTTCATCCACGTCTGGAAAAAAAGCCTCGGCGCGGCCAGCTGAGTCAGGGTGCTTCACTGCCCAGACTGCCTTTCAGCTGCGTGAGCAGGGTCAGGCAGTCCAGGGTTTCCGCCCGGAAAATCTCCGGGATGGATCCGGCCTTCATCTTCGCATCAAAGTCATTCAAAGACTCGGTGGCCAGAGTCAAAGCTTCGGTGGGTCGTCCCAGGACCAAAAGGTTTCGGACCTTGTGACTGAAATTTTCGCAGTAGAGTGGGCCGTCCTTGGTCGCGATCGCCTGATCGATCAGGCCCAAGGCTTCCGCCGGATTGAATAGCCCACCGGGCACTTCCTGCGCCGCGGGATTATACTTCACCGCAGCAGCGACCCGGAAAAGGCCACCGGCTTCGTATTCTGTTCCTCCCGGGACCTGAAGGCCGGTTTGAATCGCATCCAAAATTTTGGGCACGAGTTCGATCTTGCCTTCCAAAGTTGAAACCTGCGCATCATACGCAAGGCACGCAGAGCGGAAATAATAATAGGTCGGTGTTTGATGGCCAAGGGTCACGGGATTGATGCTTTCCGCAGCCTCGGACCAGCAGCTGGAAAAGACCTTTTTGCGCGCCTCACGGCCTTCCGCATCATCCAGGCTGTGGTAATGCGTGCCTTCATAAAGGAAGGTTCTTAAATAACCTTCCGCTGCACGCAAAGTTTCATCCTCGTTCAGGGCTTGATCCAAAAGGGTTTTGTAGGCAGCCCGCGCCTCAAGCGTGGCTTCAAGGCTGAGATCGCGCTGTGCGAATTTCGCATCCGCTTCCGTGAAGTCGCCCGCGAAGGCCTGCAAACTGCTGAAAAACAAGGCTCCTGCCAGTAACTGCTTATCCATCATGGATAAACCTCCTCATAAAAGTTGAAGAAACATGTGATGAAGAGCCTCGAAGCTAATATGCGCCGGATTGAAAAGTCAAGGCTGGCCTCGCTCCGCTGGCGCTGCCCAAAGTCCCATAATGACGCTTGTTAATGAAAGCGGCATGAAGTAGAAATAAAGGGGATGCAAAGATCCCGCCCTTCAACCTCATCGTCAGTTCAGGCATGCGCAAACCAACATACTATCAACTGTTTTATGCCGATCTTTTGCTCTTTGCTGTGCTTTTCATTCTGCACCGAGCCTTCACTTTTACCGCTCTGAATGCCGAAGTCCTGACCGGAGCGCGGCAATGGTCCGGCTTTTTCGTCGGCGCGCTCAGCGACCTTTGGATCGCCGGCCTTCTGGCCCTTCTTTCAGCCGGCTGGCATATGCTCCTCGGACTTAAGTTCACGGTCGGGGGCGTGCAAAAGCTTCGGGCCCTGTTCTTTTTGATCGTGACTCTGCTGCTCGCGTCGCATCAGTCCTACGTGGAATTCTTCGGTTTCACGATGATGGCCTTTCATCTGCGTTATCTTTATGATTCCGCTTTCATCCTGGCCAACGGTCAGTCGCTTTTCAGCTGGCCCCTTCTTGTTTATTTGGGCGTCCTGGCGCTGGTTCTGCTCCTGCAAAGCGGACGCCGAAAAGAGACCTCAAGGCGTTATCAGGGCGCGATCTTCGCCGCTGTGCTCGTGACCCTTGTGATCCTGCATAACCGCAACATTCATTGGCGCGTGCAGTGGTTCATTCCGGAAAACCTTCAGGTGAATCTTCTGGAAAAACTTTTTACGCAGCTCAGCAAAGCCAAAGCCATCGAGCCGGTCAGCGCTGCGGAACGCGAGCGCCTGCTGACACTCCTCCGTCTGCCGCATGCCGCTTCTGACTTTCCCGGTCTGATGCGGGAGGTGAAGGAAAACCCAGTGGGACCTTTGCATCCCATCAGTGAAAAAATCCGTGAGCATTGGCAGGCTTCGCTGGCTTCCCAAAGAAAACCTCTGATGGCGGTCGTGCTTCTGGAATCCTTAAGGCCCGCAGAAACCGGCTACTTCGCGCCCGGCTCGCCGAGCCTGACACCGACCCTGGATCACCTTGCGACCTCGTCCATCGTCTTCACCAATGCCTATTCCACAGGTTCCGTCACGCGTGGTGGTCAGGAGGCAGTTTTTTGCGGGCATATCAGCAGCCGCGATACCTCGCTCATGCGTTACGATGCCGTCGCTCCCATCCGCTGCCTTTCCGATCTTCTGCAAAAACCTTTGCCGGCAGGCGGGCAGGTGGAAACCTTCTGGCATCATGGGGGCAACGGGTTCTTTGATAATCAGCTCAGTTTCTGGCGCAAGCACGGCATGCAAAGGATCATGACCCAGGATGATTTCATGAAGGATGCGCCGCAGACCAGCTGGGGCGTGGGCGATATTACGTTTTTGCAGGAAAGCGCCAGGGAGCTGAAGAAACGTCGCGAGGCCAGCACCGCGGCGGCCCAGGTCGGCATGCTCTTGACGGTGAGCAATCATATTCCCTGGGATCTGCCGCGCGATGTCATTCCCTGGGCTTTGCCTTTGCAGGCGAAGCATCTGAGCTATCGCACCACAGCCTATACGGATCATGCGCTTCGCCTTTTCATGGAAAGCCTGAAGGCTGACGGTCTTTGGGAAGATGCTCTGATTATCATCGCCAGCGATCACGGCAATCAGGTTCCCGCTTATCAGGATATTTATCCCGATCGTCCGACGGCTGTGGCGCGCCTTCAGTCGCATATCAACTTCATCATAGCCGGCGGCCTTGTGGAAAAGGCTCTGCGTGATCTGAAACTGACTTCACTTCCACGTGATGTGCTGGTCAGTCAGGTGGATATTTCCCAGTTCCTTGCCGATACCCTTGGTTTAAAGGAATTTTCGAGCATGGGCGAAAATCCCTTTCATGACACAAGGCAGCTGCCGGTGCTGTCCCGACTGGAACAGCATCTGTTTGATCCGCAAAGCCAGAGCCTCATCGACCCCAGCGCCTGGCAAACCCGGCCTCTTTTTGATGTCACGGCCCTGCCTCAGGAACCGTCGATCGAAGCGAAGGAGCGCAATCTTTTATTCTATCGCTCCTACATTGACTACATCAGCACCAAATAATTTTTCAAGATGCGGGGCCAGAGCTTTGGCGAAAACGCGATAGCCCTTGGCTCCCGGATGCAGAAAGTCAGGCATGAGTTCCGCATTCACGCGTCCGTCGGGTTGCAGAAAAACGGCGCCGATGTCCGCATACGACAGCTGCTCCCGCTGGACTTTCGCCAGCCTTTCATTGATGCCCTGAATGCGGGCCCGCAAAGGATCATCCGCGGACTCGCCACTCGGCAGAAGACCGAGCACAAGTATATGGGTGCCCGGCAGACGCTGATGAATCCGGTCGATGACCGTTTCCATGCCCTTAAGAATCGCCTCCGAACTGTCCCCTGCGTTCACATTGTTGATACCAATCAGAAGGACCAGAACCCGGGGATTCAATCCTGTCAGTTCCCCCTGATCCATGCGCCAGAGTAGATTCTGCGTGCGATCCCCGCCGATGCCTAGGCGCAAAGGTTTGATGGAGCCAAAGGCCTGCGACCAGACATCCGGCGCCACCTCCGTCCAGCCCTGGGTGATGGAGTCCCCCATAAAAACCAGCTGCGCACCGTCACGCGCCGGTTCGGCAAGATTTTTCTGAAACCGTTCACACCATTCCATACGCGACATCCAGGAATAGTCCTCACGACGTGGGGAAGCTATCCAGGGCAGCTCCGTTTCGGTAGGAACGGGGATTGGACAGTTGATGCTGCTGGAGCCGGCCAGGGCGGCAAATATCAGACTGGTCATCAGGCTCACGTTGACCTCCAGGGAAATTTTTTGTTTGTTAACATGCAAGCTCGCGACTGTCCATGCTAAGCTCAAGGCAACTTCAAGGGAGGCAACCATATGAGTCAGACAGTTTGCATCACAGGAGCGGCACGCGGTCTTGGTCTGGGTTACACGGAGCACTATCTGGAGGCCGGCTGGCAGGTCCTGGCCGTGGCGCGCAAGGCCAAAGAGAAGGACAGTCTGAAGAAATTAGCTCAGAAGTATGGCAGCCGGCTCGAACTTTTCGACGCGGATCTGACGAATCATGAGACTCTTTTGCCTTTGAAAAAATGCTGGGAATCGCAGCCTTTGGACCTTCTCATCAATAATGCCGGTATCCTGCTTGATGGGCATGCCGAGTTCGAGAAGCTGCGTTTGGACACCCTGCGTGAGTCTTTCGAGGTGAACGTGATCGCCCCAGTGGCCCTGACCCAGATGGCTCTGCCGGCTCTGCAAAAATCGAAGAAGCCGGTGGTTGCCATGATGTCGACGCTGATGGCCTCGATCGCTGACAACGCTTCGGGTGGGTACTATGCCTATCGCAGTTCGAAAACAGCGCTCAATATGGTCACGCGTTCTTTGGCCAATGATTGCCCTTGGCTCATTGCCATTGCCCTGCATCCAGGCTGGGTGCAGACTGATATGGGCGGCGCGCAGGCTCCGACATCGGTTACGGAATCCATTCAGGGTTTGACACGCGTGATCGCGGGATTGAAAGCGGATGACTCCGGCCAGTTCCGCAACTTCAAAGGTCAGACTTTGCCCTGGTGATTCTCAGGACTGCACGAGTCGAAAGGTAAGGTTGATGCGCAGACCCACGGGTTTGCGCGTCCGCGGAAGGGCATGCACCCATTCTTCCTGCAGACGTCCGGCCATCAGCAGCAGACTTCCATGCGTCAGCTCCCGCTCCAAACGCCTTTCCTCTTTTTTATGTTTCAAAAGAAAGCGCCGCGTGGCCCCCAGGCTTACCGATGCGATCTGAGGCTCCGAACCAAGCGCGGCCTCATCATCGGCGTGCCAGCTCATCGACTGCGAACCATCAGCATAGCGATTGGCCAGGACGGAATTATATCGGTTGCCGGTCAGCTCTGTGATGCGATCTTTTATGCTCAGGAGAGTTTCGTTCCATGGGCTCGGTTCATTCCGAATTCCCGAATAAGCGTAAACAGCCGCAGGATCCCCGTACCAGGCGGTCAGGCGCGGCAGAGGCAAGGTGCGGCCGAACATGCGAATGCTGTCCTGGCGCCAGCTGATGGCGTGATCCACATCCGTGACCGCAAGATCTTGCAAGGCATCAGGCCAGTATAAGAGGCGGCCGCTCCTATCATCCATCAGGACTTCAGGATTCATCAGAATTTTCCCTGCAGAAGGTGATCGCAAAGATACGCGAGCAAAAGAAACCAGACGCACATACCCAGGATGACGAGAATGCTGTTTTCGATGTGCCGGCTTCTTTGCATGGAGCGCAGCAGAAAGAAACCAAGGGCGTGCATCGGAAGGATCAGCCAGGGCACGGGCCAGCTCAGATGCTGCAGGCTGACCAGGATCAGGCTGAAGGGGAGGGTGAGCAGGACATAAAAGGTCGTGACAAAGAACGTGTCCTGCCTTAACCACCAGCTGTCGGGCTGCGGCAGACTCATCAGCCAGGCCGGGACCTCCTGCCGCTGCAGCTGAAAACTTCGAAAAAAGCTGCTCAGAAAGATGCTCAGAATACCTGTTATGGATGTATAGACGTAAATTTTTTGAGTCGCAGGGATATCCTCTTTCAGAACCATCATGAGGATCGCGTTCATGCCCGCACCGAGCAGAAGGCAATAGATCAGCAGAGCCGGCTTCACCAGGGCATAGGTCGTCTGCATCATGAACCGGGCCGGAATCCGCCGGGTGAAAGCCGACCGAAGCTCTGTTTCCCAGGAACCGATCGGCAACTCGGGATGATCGTGCACCCGGCTTTCCGGGCGCTGGATATTCCAGTAGGCGATGGCTCCGCTGGCCGCGAGAGAAAACCAGGCGAATGAGGAGCCTTTGCTGAGGAGCAGCCCAAAAGCGCCGAGGATCCAAAAAGGAAAAAGACGCCAGCTCTGTTCCAAAAGGGCCAACTGCAGACCGAGGATCCACACGTAATAGGCCGCGCCCCAGACAAGGGCCATGGGCCAGGCGCCTTGATTTTGAATCAGCTGGTGGAATCCCATTCCATACAGGATCAATAGCGTCAGGTTGAGAACCGACAAAGCCAAGGCGCGGATCAGGCGTTCCCAGGCGAAAGGCAGGGGCTGCGCTTCAGCAAAGTAATGCACGCGTCCACCGCGCGCGCTCCCTCGCACCACGGCGGCCACCACCCAACTGTAAAGCAGAAAACAGCCGAGGAAAATGAGGTCCGCAGGCGTCCAAGGTTCAGGGCTTAAAAAATGCGCGAGTCCCTGTCGCAGCGCGGACTGTTCCTGGCCGCTCAGAATCAGCCCGAAACAGTAAAGGAAGGCTACGAGAAAACGCTGATGCAGCTGAAGGATGTCGCGCAGGAAAAGCCGCAGACGGAGCGCGGCATACGAAAGGAAGAGACGCGAGTGATCTGGGTCCGCGAGCGCCTTCACGTCCTGTCACCTTGAATCAAAAAGGTTTGACTCTGATGCTGCATGTCCAGTGTGGTCAAAGGAATGCCTTCCAATTGATCGGCATCATGATTGACGAGCAGGATGATGGCGCGCGCGGCAAAGTCTTTCATGAGTTTTTTAAAGGTCTCCTGCGCACTGCGATCAAATCCTGTGCAGGCTTCATCGAGCAGAAGCACAGCAGCGGGTACCATCAGAGCTGCGATCAGAAGCGTTTTCTTTTTGTTGCCAAGCGATAGCTCGTCATAGCGCGTGCGAAGAAAGGGCGTCAGGGCCAGATCTTCGATCAGCCTGCGGGGATAGTCGGTGGCGGGCTGTCCTCGTATATTCAGAACTAAACGAAAGTATTCATCCGGCGTGATAAAGGGGAAGATACCGTCCATCTCGGGCGCCCAGCTGACTTTCTGCCGGTAGGCCTTGCGATGATCCTGGGGGTTCAATCCATCCAGCAGCACGCGGCCTGAACTTGGAGCTTCCGCGCCGGCAATCAGACGGAAAAGCGTGCTCTTGCCAATACCGTTCGGACCGGCAATGGCATAGACGCCCGGAGCGCGGAATTCGAAGCTGAGCGATTCCAGAACTTTCTTGTCCTGGTAGGATTTACAAAGTTGATCCAGTTGCAGCAAGGCTTGCACTTTCCCACGATGGGTTGACAGTCCCACCATCCTTAACAAAATCCGCTGCGCCTTTCAAGGAGCCAGAGTTCGTCGGCGTCGGCAGCGCCGTTCCAGGAGCCAGGGCCCGGTAGAGTGTGCGCTTCCCGCGACAATTTTTCACCGGGCGCGGAATCCCGCTTCAATGAAGACTCTGGGCACCTGCAGAGGTCTGTGGCAGAATGTGAGTGGTGAGGACCCCCCATGCACGCGTTCGTCCGCCGTTACCTTGATCTCCAATCGTCTGTCATTCGCGCCATACTCGCAGAATTTTTCCTGCAGCTGGTGCATAATGCGTTTTTTCTGCTCGCAAATTTCTACATGAGCCGCGAAGGATATTCCGATTCCTTCATTGCCCGCGTCCTGTCGCTCAGGTTTTTGGCGATTCTGGCATTTTCCCTGCCGCTCGGCCTTTTGGTGCGGCGGCGTCGGCTGCTGCCCTTTCTACGCGCAGGTTCGATTCTGATGCCGCTCGGGTATGCCCTGATACTCATGTCCATTCCCAGACACTCCGAGGCCATGATGGGCGTCGGTAACGTCCTGGTCGGCGCTGGTTTTGCGATGATACAGGTGCTGATTGTGCCTTACATCCTGCGGCATGAGAAACTGAGGCAGCAGGCGCATGCCATCGCCCTCAGCTTCGCCAACTGGAGCACGACCACCTTTCTTCTGGGCATACTCTTCTACGTTCTGAATCATGCGCGATCGGAGGCGCTGCCGGAGTCGCTGCTGCTGGCGATCATCACGGGTGTCTCGTGCCTGGGCTTTGTCACACTCATGGGGCCACTTGAAGATAAACCCTCCTGCGAGCACGATGCAGGAAAGGCCATGGCGCTCAAGGATTACGAATGGGGTCTTATCATAAGGGCGTTGACCCCGAGTCTGATCATCGGCATCGGCGCGGGACTCAGTATTCCGTTTATCAGTCTTTTCTTTAAACATGCCTTTGACATGGGCTATGAAGATTTCTCGCTGATCAGTTCCGCCGCCACCTTTCTCGTCACCGTGGGTTCGCTCTATGGGCCGCAGGTTCTGGAACGGTTTGGTTATGGCCCAGCCATCGTCTGGAGTCAAAGCCTGGCGATCCTCGTCCTTGTTCTGATGGGAGTCTCCGAATATTTCGCGCCGTCCCGCGGCGCGCTGATGCTCGCATCCTTTTGCTATCTCCTGCGACAGCCTCTTATGAACATGGCCAATCCCATCGTTTCGGAATTGACCATGAACCTTGTCGGACCAAGGAATCGCGAAATGACCAGCGCCCTGAAGCAGGCGCTGTGGGCCGCCAGCTGGTTTTTAAGTTCGCAGCTTTTTCGCAGCCTTCGGGAAGCGGGTCTGCCTTTCGTCTGGGTCTTTGGTTCGACTGCCCTCATATACGCTGTAGGCGTGATCTGGTATGCGCGTCTGATCCGGGATTACGAGCAGAGAGTCCTGCCCCAGGAGCGCGTGGCGAGCTGAAATCGGCCTGTATTCCGTATAGGATGCCTGCCGGATTGGGTGTAATTTTGTAAAAAAGTGCAGGGTGTGCAGTTCCTGCACTAGTCACAGCCGCAGGCATAAAATATTATAAAGAGGAACAAGTTCGTATTGCGTATGGACAGGGGCATGGGAGGGGAAATCTTTGCAACTCCGTATTTTAGCGACCATCCTGTTCCTCTTTGGATTGAGCGAGGCGCAAGCACGCACGATCCTGATCAAAGATATCGCGTCCACGCCCGTCGGTGAGCATCCTGAATACTACATCGACAGCGCCGGCACCGCGACTGTCGATCAGGTCATGAGCATGGCCCTTCCCGAGCATCCCAAGTCCAACCCTTCGTTTGGCTGGAGTGATAACGTCGTCTGGCTCAAGAGCACTTTCGAGAAGGCGGATAACCAGGCTTATATCCTGGAGATCGGCTATCCTTTGCTGGATGATGTCACGGTCTACATCTTCCATAACGGACAGCCCCTGAAGACGGTCCGTGCCGGTGATTCGGTGGTCAGCAGCCCCGAGATCGTCGATCACATCGATCCGGCCTTCCGCTTTCCCGAGGAGCCGGGCGTTTATACGATGCTTCTGCGCATCAAGTCGTCCTCGTCGATTCAGGCTCCCCTTAAACTCTATACCCCGATCAGTTTTAGCCAAAAAGAAGGCGAAGAGGTCCTGGTTACCGGCATTTACGCGGGGATCCTTGGGATCATGGCGCTTTATAACCTCTTCATCTTTTTTGCTTCGCGCAGCCGGGCTTATCTTTATTACGCCTCCTTCGTACTGACCTTCCTCCTGCTGCAGCTGTCCCTGAGCGGTCATAGCTATTTCTATTTCTGGCCGTCCTATCCGCATCTGTCCGATTACATGATCTGCCAGGGCGGGTTGCTCGCGACGATCATGATGCTCTATTTTGCCAAAGACTTTTTGGGCTTCACCAAAAAAGGCAAGGTCCGGCAGCGGCTCGGCACCGTGCTCCAGTATAGTTTGATCGCAATGCTGGCCGTATCCTTTTTTCTGCAGTATGTCGTGGCCATTAAGATGATGGCCGTCGGCGTCCTGCTGTCGGTTCTGGTCGTCCTGGGAGTCGCCATCCTGCAGACCATTGAGGGTCAGCGCGAGGCCCGGTTTTACGTGGGTGCGTGGGCGCTCTTCATCACAGGTTGCGTGATCTATCTCTTGAAGCAGCTCGGGATACTCCCGGTTTCTTTCATTACCGCCTATGCATTTAAAATCGGTTCCGTGATCGAAGTCTCGCTCCTGTCCCTGGCGCTGGCCGATCGACTCAACGTCATGCGTTTTCAGCTGCGGAAAGCCAATACCGAACTGCAGGATCTGAACGAGAATCTGGAGCAGCGCGTCGTGGAGAAAACCCGCGATATCCGCTCCATCCTCGACAACCTCCCGCAGGCCATTTTCCAGGTCAAATCCAAAGGCGGCAAGGCTGTCATTGATGAAGAATACTCGCTCTTTCTCTGCCAGTTCCTGGGCAAGGAGCACCTCGAAGGCCAGGATCCCCTGCAGGCGATCTTCGCGAGCACCAATCTTTCATCCAATGACATGGCCATGATTGATAGCGTGCTGACGACGAGCATTGGCGAGGAACTGTTTCAATTTGAAATGAACGAGAGCAATCTGCCCCGGGAATTCATGTATCAGGACAAGCTCCTGGAAGTGGACTGGCATCCGGTCGTCGATCAGAGCGGTATCATCCTGAAAATACTGATCGCCATGAAGGATGTGACTGAAATTCGGAAACTCCAGCTGGAAGCCATGCAGAAAGCGAAGGAATACCGGCGCCTCGGCGAGGTCTCGCAGCATGAAAGTCAGAAGATGCGCGATCTTCTGAAAGTCACCCAGGAACTGCTGACCAGCGCCGAGAAAAATATCAAGGCGGACAGCAATGGCCTTGCTCTGGCCTTCCGCAACCTGCATACCATCAAAGGCCTGTCGCGGAACTTCAATTTCACGGATTTGACGGTGGAAACCCACGATCTTGAGAAAAAGATCAAAAACGCCCAATCCGGGTCCTTGAGCGCCGATGTCATCAGTGAGCTTAAAGCCGGCATCAAAGGCCTTTGGGTCATTTTTGAAGACTACAGGCGGATCAACGACGAAGTCCTGGGCCGCAACCGGGTCAGCGACAAGCTTCTGATCAACCGCCACGAGCTGCAGGCCATCCATCAGAAGATCACGACGGCACGCACCAGCAACGAGATCAAAGAGATTCAGTCCGACATCCTTTTCCTCTTCGAGGTCAAGCTGAGCCAGGCTATCCAGGACGAGGTGCAGATGCTGCAATCGGTCTGTGATACCCTGAAAAAACCCGTACCGAACGTCCTTTTCTTCAATGACGAATATGCGATACCGAATGATCTGAAAATGCCGCTCAGAAAGGTCTTCGTCCACCTCTTCCGCAACTCCATAGATCATGGGATCGAGCATCCCGACGAGCGGCAGGCCGCTGGAAAAGCGCGCAAGGGCACCATCTCGGTGCGGATCGAGGAAGCGGAAAGCGATCTTTGCATCATCTACATGGACGATGGCCGCGGCCTCGCTTTGGATAAGATTAAAAAGAAGGCGATCGAGCAGAAATTCATCACGCCGGATGAAGTCCTCGATCCTTTGCAGATGGCCAACCTCATCTTCATGCCCAACCTTTCGACTGTGAACGAGGTCACCGATATCTCGGGTCGCGGCGTCGGCATGGATGCCGTGCGCGGCTTCGTCGAAGAGGCCGGCGGACGGATTGAAATCCATCTGAATGGAACGTCGGTCAATGGCTTTGTGCCTTTTGAAATCAAGATCCATATGCCTTACATGAACGATCTGCAGAACGGTCCTGTGGCCTCTGCGGTGGGGGCTTGAGCTTTCTTACCCGGGGTAGTATGGATCAACCCCTTTCATTTCAAGATTCCCCGTTGAACGTTCACTTTTCTAGGGGATCTATCATGAAAAAAATAGTGGCGCTCGTCTCGTTTTCGCTGTTGGGTGCCTGTGGCGAAAAAAATGACGACGCGGAAACTACCAGTATTCAGGATGCGACACCTTAAGTTTTAGACTTGCGAAGGCCCGCTGGAAACAGTGGGCTTTTTCTTTCTTCCCGCACGTAAAGCTCTACGTTTTCCAAAAAGTCATCATCCCATCCCACGATTGAAAAAAAATGTCTGCTCAAAAAGTCAAGTTTCCATGGGCGCTTGTTACCCATTGGATAAGTAATGGAAAGCTGTGCCGTAGAGAGGCTGTCCCTTTTGCGAGTCAATTTTGATCGCAAGTGACCAGGACACTCATAGAGGAGTTTTTATGACTTTGGGTAAAGGTTTGTCCAAAAAGCACCTGTGCCTTTCGCTGCTGGCAAGCGTTGTGGCTGCCTGCGGTGCCGAAACTCCGGCATTCCAGGAAAAGACCATGGCGGTTCTCATGGACCAGCAGCAGAACGCTGAAGGTTTCAGCTCTGAATCCTATGACAACACCGCTGATGCTACTGTCGCCACATCCGATGAGGATGAGTTGGTCGACGATGGTTCCGTCGATGCGCTTCAACTTCCCCAGGGAGACGAAGCCAGCGATCTGACTGTCGACGTCAAAGACTCGCAGCTGCGCTTCGGTGCTCAAACCACCAGCATCTCGACTTCACTCGGCGGGAACAAAACCGACGACGTGGTCTACAAGGCCATTGCCCCTGCCGGCAAGGATCCTGGCGCGATCATTAACGGCAACACCTATGTGAGCCCCGTAAGCGGTACGGAAGCTTATGAAGTCAAGATCATCGCGGTTTCCAAAAGCGATCCGACTCAAACTTCGAGCACGGTTTTGAAATTGGAACCGTCGACTCAGGTCTTCGCGGGCTGTACCAACGACCTGAAGGGTTTCCCCATCAAGGCCGATGTGTACCAGATTCCCGAAGGCAGTCAGCGTCTGCCGGACTTCACAGCGTTTTCCAAGACCTCGGCCACCGCGTGTATGGAAGCCTTCCAGATTCCCAACCGCGCATGGTCAGATGGTTTCCCTGGTCAGCCGTCCTTGATTGAATGGTTCGCGATTCGCGCGACCAGCAATCTGACGACCAACTCAAACGGCAAGTATTACTTCAAGCTGAATGCCGATGACGGGGCCAAGCTTTATATTGATGGCCAGCTCGTAGTGGATAACGATGGCCAGCATGCAGAAAAAGCCGTGGTCGGTTCCATCAACCTGACCAAAGGCCAGCATGAAATCGTCGTCGAATACTTCCAAGGCCCTCGTTACCACATCGCCTTGGAGCTTTTCTGGAAAACGCCAGGAAGCAGCACCTATACTTATGTTCCAGCCTCTGCCTTCAAGCCATAATTAGAGTATTGGCCTCCTTTATGTGAGTGTGGAGGGTCGGGAATCATCCCGGCCCTTTCCGCATTTGTGGCGCGGCAAAAGGCGTTCGGACTTGACCTCGGCGGGTCTCTGCGGGATAAACGACCAGGTTTTCTTAGCCCTGATCAATATCATTCGAAAGGTAGCGAGCATGAACGCCAAGGCCCAGGCGCCGGCCACCAGGTCTGCTGGTCAGATGATACTGGATTATTTTCGCGAGTTTAAAGTCCTGAAGGAAACGCCCCGCGAGTACTGGGGCATACAGATCATCAACTTCCTTGACTGCACGGCTTATTTCGCCCTTCTGAACATCGTTACGATTTTTTTATCTGATCAGATTGGCCTTGATGATAACAATGCCGGCTATATCGTGACCCTTTTCACCTCGCTGACCACGATCCTTCTCCTCATTGCGGGCTTTGCCACCGATTCGCTTGGCATACGCAAATCATTATGGTTGGCCATGCTTACTCGCGCCGCAGCGACCGCGGCTGTGGTCTTCCTTGCCGTGAATCCGAATGTTCCGCATCGCGCGCTTTTGGTTGCAGCCTGTTTTGTGGCCATGGCGCCGTCGATGGCCATGGTTCAAACCGTGTTCCAATCGGCCAACAAACGCTATACCAGCGAACGTTCCCGCAGCGCCGGCTTCAACCTTTGGTACCTGTTCATGAATATCGGAGCGGCTGCGGCCGGTGTCGTGGTCGATGTCGTGCGTCTTTCCCTTGGCCTCAGCAGCACCTGGGTGATTGGAACAGGCATCGTCACCTCGTTCCTTTGTCTTGGGGTCATGCTGATCATGGTTCGCCGCGAAGAGCAGTTCGGCGAGGAAGGCCGCTTTGTGGCCGCCCCCGTGCAGGAGACAAAGCGGGATGCCAACGGCAAAAAACCAAATCCCTTCACCATTCTGAAAGCCATGGTCAGCGAATCCGCCTTCTGGCGATTCTGTGTGCTCGTCACGCTGCTTTTGGGTGTGCGGGCGGTCTTCAGTTACATGTACCTTCTGATGCCGAAATACTGGACGCGCGTGATGGGCGAGGACGCTGCAATCGGAACTCTGAATACGATCAACCCGATTTTGATCGTGGTCGGTCTTATTGTTTTTATTCCGTTTGCCAACAAGTTCAATATTTTTAAAATGCTGGTGTTCGGCGCCATGATTTCGGCGGTGAGCCTCTTCGCTTTGGTCATTCCCTGGCAGGTCGTGGGTCAGGGGCTGGGCGCTGTGGGTTCCGCGCTCAGCATCAGCTGGATGCGGAATGATTTTGTGCCCGCGTATTATGCGATGTCGGCTTTGAGCATGGTCTTTCTTTCGATCGGTGAAGTGATCTGGTCGCCGAAACTTCAGGAATACACGGCCGCCATCGCTCCGGAAGGACAGGAGGGTTCCTACTTTGGACTTTCCATGGTGCCCTGGTTCGCAGCGAAAACGATCGTCAGTGCTCTTTCAGGTCACATGCTCTCACGCTGGGTTCCAGAAGGAATCGGCGAGCGCCTGCGCGCAGGAACGGTTCCCTTCTGGGATTCGCCGGAAGCCATGTGGCTCATCCTTGGTCTGGTGGCCCTGGCCGGACCGATTCTGGCCCTTGCCTTCCAGGGCTGGCTGACCAAAGGCGCCCGCTGGCATAAAGCCACCGGGTCCGGTCATTGACCTTCGCGTTCACGGAACAGGAAAACCAGCGATCTTAGGGCCTGCCGGGCCTTGGGATCGTGCACGCAGCGCAGCTGATGAGCATTCAAAAGTTGGCAGTTCTGCGCGCGTTTTCCTTCCAGAGCCTCGACTCCGATCCATTCCAGCCGGGATGGAATCGCGATCTTCACCTCTTCCGGAAAGACTGTGGCTTCATAGACAAGGGCAAGCCTTTTGCTCTTTTCATTCCACTCCATCTGCATGATGTCGCCGGGCGTTTCCTCGACATAAGGCCGCGCCCGATACATGCCGCGCAGCTGGCCCTTGTCATCATTGATGCTGAAATCCTCGCGATTCCATCCATCCTTGTTCGCATCCGTCCAGCCTGGGGTGTAAACCCAGTACGCCCCCGAATAAAGTTCCTGGTCCATCAGATCATAAATCGCATCCACATACTTCACAGCGTTCGGCAGTGTCGCCGGCGCTCCGAATTCCCCCAGATAAAGGGGACTCTGCCAGCGTTCCAGAAGGTTTTTCCAATGGCGATTGGCGGTCTTCAAGGTCCAGGGCGACCAGCTTTTCACCGTCTGCAGACCCGGATCATAAAAATGCGTCGCATGCACGATATGCGGCAGGGGGATGGGATCCAGCTGCGAGGCCACAAGTCCTGTGCTGGTCAGGATTTGAGCACTCAGAAAGAGGATCAGGTTCGGGCGGATCGACTGCAGAAGACTTCCGGCATCATAATAAAGCGCCGGCAGTTCGCTTTTTTCCAGGCCCCAGGGTTCATTCATCAGATCAAAACCAACAAGGTTCGGTGCATCCGCAACCGCCTGGCCGAGGTGCTGAAGCATCAGCAGATAGCGATCGCGCACTCCATAAGTATTTTTATAGAAATGATGCCACGCGATATGCATGCCGATATCGAAGAACGCTTTCACCGACCAGGCCTTGCAGTTTTCCCCGTTGTCCGGTGTGGCCGGTTTTTGAAAGGGCGGCAAGGCCCAGCGGGGAAAACCCTCACCACAGCCGCTGACGGCAAAGCGTGAAAAGGCATCCTGATGAATATCGACGATCACATAAAGATCATGCTGCGCGGCCCAGTCCACCATATCGCGATAGTAGCGGAGATAATCCCAGTCGTAGACCCCCGGTTCCGCTTCAAACGCTTCCCAGTTGAACATGAGGCGCACACTGTTGAAACCCCAGGCGCGCAAAGGTTCGAAGTCTTTTTCCCCACGAATGGAGCGAAAGGGCGGGACCTTGGTATCTCCGCCGACGTTGACGCCGCGCAGAAGAATCTGACGTCCGTCTTCCGTACGAAAGCGACTGCCATCGACATGGAGAGGACCAGCCTTGACAGGCGGAATGGTTATCATGAAAAGGACAAGGAAGAGTATGTATCGCATGCGACTCCTTCACGGGCACTCGGATCAGTTCTGGGTTATCTGCTTACCTTATAACCAAAGAACCGAATCCGAGGAAGGAGGGAGAATTCCTTATCGAGTCAGAAACTCTTTGAACCAGCCGACCGAAGCGAAGACGAGGGGACACGATCCGTGTGAGTAAGGACGTGTGGCATCGGGACTTTGGGCGATCACAGCGCTGACCGGAGCCTCGGCGTTCAGACCTTTGAAATGCGCCAGGGCGTTTTCCGTAGCGGCGACCGCAACGATTTCATCATCGGCGCAGTGATACAGGCGGGTAGGTGTGCGGGGGACCCAATCGCCTTGATTCAGGCTCTGCTCGACCAGAAGACGGCGAATGAGTTGGGCCTGAGCGCTGATCGGAGTTGTGCTCAGAAAATCATCAAGGAAAGGTCCTTCGATCAGTCCGCGGGTTTCCAGCGGCAGGGCTTTCATGATTTCCGAGCTGCTTATGCCGCTGGTATAGAGATTGGAGAGCGCGGTCGTGTCCAGGGCGAAGATGGCATCAAGGTCCAGTTCAGGAGCCAGCCACTGGTCATAGGCCAAAACCAAAAACGACGTGATGAGAGGATTCGATTTGGGACGCGAGAGAGCCGTCAGAGCTGCCACTTCCAGGTCATAGGGGCCTGCCGCAGGGGCGGAAGCGGTGATGCTGAATTCGGCGGCATATTCCGTTTCCAGGGCCTTTTGCAAAGCCATGGTCGCATATCCACCCTCGGAATAGCCCTTCAGAAAGAGTTTGCCCAACTTAAGGCCCTGCGCGCTGATCAGACTTCGGGTGGCCCGCAGAAGATCAACACCTGCCGGGACATAGGCGCCCTCGATCAGATAGGGGTGAAATTCGGCTGCGGAGCTGCCATAGCCAATATAATCCATAACGGCGGTCACAAAGCCCTGGGATGCTTCATAGAGGCCTTCACCGGGGTTCAGCGAGGGGGCCTCTTTTTTGCTGGCAACTGTGCCGTGCTGCAAACTGATCCAGGGGAGTTCCGTGGCTGCTGCTCCATCCCGCGCCGTCGTCGCGTTCCCCGCCGTCGTCACATCCCCCGTCGTCGTCACATCGGGAACGATGACCAGTCCTGACGCAGCTGTCAGGCGGGGTTCGGCAGGACTTATTTGACTTTGATAGTTGACTCGAAATAACCTGACGCCATTGCGAGCCTCAAGGCCAAGCCTTTGGAAGTTGGCATTCAGCTGTTCCTTGGTGTACGACCCAAGGAACGTGGATTCGATCAAGGTCCCGCGCGCGGGCTCTCGGCCTGTATCCGCTGCGGTGACTTGTGCGCTTGTCAAGAACAAAGCGCAAAGGGCGGAAAGTCGGAACATGCGTAATGACTGAAGCATGCAAACTCCTTTCGAAAACAGTTTTTTAGGCTGAAAGTCTGTTTTTAACATAGTGGAGCGCCTGCGTGAATAGCGCGGGAGCTGATCATTTTCTCATGCAGATTGTGCTTCGCTAATTAAGACGAGGTGGGCAAGCCTGAGCCGGAAATGGGAGAATCGAAATGAAAAACCGACGCTTGAAATCATACAGCGCCACTCTGCTGGTCGTGACTTTGTGCGCCTGGAGTCAAGGACCTTTAGCGGCTCATGAAGCCTATGGGAAAGCGGCCGATGAGCCCCGGCAAACGGCGGTGGATGAGCAGGAGCGGAAGCTGGTCGAGATCACAGCCGATTATCAGCTGGCCGTGGCACCGCTGATTCAAAGGGCCTGCGCGGATTGCCATTCGGGTGACACCCAGTATCCCTGGTATTCCATGATGCCTGGCGTCAGTCAGTGGATTAAAAACGATATCGAAGAGGCTCGCAAGCACATCGAATTTTCCAACGGCTATCCCTTTCAAAGTCATGCGACTCCTCTGGAAGACCTGATCGCTGTCGAGAAATCCGTCCGGGACGGGACGATGCCGCCGCTTCGTTATCGGATCATGCATAGCAAGGCCCGCCTGAACGAGCAGGAAAAAAAGCGCATCATCGACTGGGCCCGACGTGGTCAGAGAATGCTGCAGAATGAAGGCGTGGCCCGCGCCGCGGAAAGCGCGGAATAAAAAAATCGCAGTCTCCGATGGAAACTGCGACCTTGACACTAGGATTCTGTCCTTACAAAGAGCAAAAGCTCACCACACCTGAGACGTCCTCATTGTCCGTCTTCCCATCTTTCCAACGTTTGACGAGAGCAGGAAACTTACTCGTGACCACAGCGCAGAACGCGGTTTTGTCTGTGGTCTTCAGATAGCTCATGCCCGTGCCGATGGCCGTATTCAGAATGCGACTCAGGCTGGCCTTGCCGCCCAGATCGTCAAACTCATTCGAGTCCTTGATGGATTTCAGCCAGGCGATCGACATTTCCGCCTTCAGAAGGGAGGTATCCGAGGTCGCGGCCGTGCCTTCGAGGGCGGCGGTGAAAACCGCATCCACGGTGTGAGCCATGGCTGCACCGATGATGTGAATATCCGAGAACTCAGGCTGATTGCAGGATTCGATCGGATCATCAGATGAGCCGCCCGGGGTCTGCTTGACGTCCGCAGTAAAGGTTTTCTTCCAAAGGTTATCATCCCAGCTTTTGCTGATGCCGTTATAAAAGACCGGGGAGGCGATGCTGCGGCTTTTCGCGAAGCAGCTGATGTCCCACATGGTGCTGGGCTGCTTCAGCGTATAGTACGACCACATATCCGCGAAACCTTCATTGAGCGAGCCGACGAAGAAATCCTGGCTGCGGATGAATTCCACGAAGCCGGCCTTGAGCCCTGGCGTTGCCGCCTGGCGAGCGAGGCTGGCCGTTGGTGTGTGGAAGGTGTGCAGACGTGGATTTTTTTCCACGTAATCGTGATAGGAGGCGAAGCGGATACCATCTTCGTCCATCACAGATTCAAAAATGAAGTGACCGAATTCATGCTGGAAGACACCGTCGACTGTCCAGAGCGGAACGCCGCCGAGGAGCTTATACTGCCGGCTGAATTCGCTCTGGGGATAGGAAATCAGAGTGGGCGACGGGCCACCCATGAAGACGGCATTGTCCGTCATGTAGCTGGTTTCTTCGTTGGCCTCATCGTCCTTGTCAACCGTGCGGCTGACTTCCTTTTCTTTCTGCGCGGCATTCAAATAGACTTTCTTAAGAAGGGGAAGGGCGACCGTTCCTTTTCTGCGAACCGTCTCATAAAGAGAAAAGGCCTGGTCAGCATCAGCCTTCATGCTGATGGCGGCGCCCTCCTGCGTGTTTTCAGGAATGATGCTGGCATCGCGGCAGAGGTATACGCGGCGGCCTTCGTTGATGGTTTGATATTCCAAGGTCTGACGGACGATGTCTTTCGTCTTGGCGTTTTCAAACACGTCTTCTTCGATAAGAGTCCGCACCATCAGCGTTTCCACACCCATGTAGGCTTCGGCGATGATGCTGTTGCTCAGAGAAAGGCCGCGCTGGCTATTGCAAGCGGTATCATGCACAGGAACGTTGACGGGATCGCCGTACGAGGTCTTGGCGAAGTCGTAGACCTTATCTTTTTTGGGAACCTCGACCACCTTGGTTTTGGTCTTGGGCTGACAGCCCATGGCAATCAGCGCCATCGTCGAAACGGTAAGGGTCATGAGTGTCTTGTGCATAATGAGAATCCTAAAGTGAGGGATCAATTGAAGTCGGGAAGGAGACGGAGGCGGCCGAATAATATTGCAGGCTTTGCAAAATATGAGGACGTCCAGAATCCGACCGCGCTTGTCCTGATTTGCGTCCAAAAAAGGCGGGAAGTCCCTGAAAAGTCCCATGAATTCAGGCTTTGTCGCTGGCACTCTTTCTGCAAAAAGGGCTGAGACTCGTGCAGAAGGAAACGACTATGGCATTTCATCCCTCATTTTATATTCATGCTCCAACACGACCGAAACCCAAGGCGACCCCTCCGGCCCAGGCTCCTGAAAAGCCAGGTAAAACCGCTGAGTGTCCCGCCTCTTGTATTGTGTTGCGCGTTGGCCTTTGTTAGAATCCAGCCGTTTCACAGCGGAGGGCTGCGCTTGCGGCGAATCGGGTCCATAGGGCAAAGATTATTCATGCGACTGGGGCTTTTTGTCCTGGCCTTGAATGTCATGCTGGTTTCGATTCCGCGCTGTGACATGATCCTGGCTGTTCTTCAGCATCATGGAATGCAGACGGCCCACGCCTCGATGGAAGGCGAGTCCTGCCATGACCAGTCGGTGCCGCAGGATAAGCATTCGAAAACCTGGACCTCCCACCGCATCTGCGAATGTTCGGTCTTTCAGTTCATGGCCTTTCATGCTCCTGAATTGGATCTGAACGAGCATGTGGCCTTTCGCGTTCAGTCCGAACGCCTTTTGACTTTCCCCTGGAATGCCTTTCTCAGCGATTTCACGCCGCCTTTGGAACCTCCTTACCCTAAAGTCTGAGACTTCTGTCTTCGTACAATCCAATTCTCTTTTGGTCTGATTTCACGGAAGACGCGTCGACGCATTTTTGCGTCTGGATGCTGCGTCTCCTTTTTTCGGAAAGGTACTGTCATGTCCTACGAAGGGAATGATTCCCGCATCGCTTTGCCTCTTTTCACAGCGGCCCTCGCCGGGCTCCTTGGCACAGGCTGCGGCAGCAAGGAAAAAGAAAAAATCGTCGAGGTTTCTGCGCCTCTGGCCGGGACTGTGACATCCACCAGCGTGGAAAAATCGCTGACGCTGGCCTCCTTCACCACGCTCTGTGAGACGCGCGGTGGTGTGGTCCAGACCCACGCAAGCTGTGCAGGAGCCAATACCTGTGCCGGGGTTTCCTTTCACACGGGATCCGGGAAATTGAGCGAGCATACCTGCAAAGGCGCCAACAGCTGCGGGGGGATGAGCTGCGTGGTCCTTCCTGATGATCGCGGCCTTACGGGGGCGCAGATGCTGGAAGGCAGCCCGGAAGCATCCATGGATGATTCGCAGCCTCAGTGCAGCTTCTGCCACGGTGAAGGCAAGACATCCTTCGTGCTGCCCATCGCGCCCGGTGCGGATGCAGCCGCTGCGATCGCGGCCTTTAACGCCAAGTCCGATGCGGCCCTGATCGGTGCGATTGCCTTTGGCATTCATGGCGTCAAGGATGGGACGGCGTATGCGAACATGCCAGGCTTTTATAAAATATATTCCCTGGCCGAGATGAAAAGGCTTGTGACGCATCTGAGGTCCTTGCCGCTGGAAACCAAAGAATGGCGAGCCACGCCGTGAAAAGGATTCCACGGGATGGTCTGGGAGTCGGTCTGCGCCCGGCGCTTATGATGGGCGAGGGGGACTTTCGTCCGCCGATTGATTACTTCGAGATCATCAGTGAAAACTTCATGGGTCCGGCTCTGCTTCCGCAGAAGAATCTGCAAAGGGCGGGGGAGCATTATCCCCTGGTGATGCATGGCGTGAGCCTGAATCTTCTGGGGCATGAACCCTTGAACATGCGGTACCTCGATGAGCTGGCGGCCCTTGCCGCAGGGATTGATGCGCCTTTTGTCAGTGATCATCTTTGCTGGACGGGCGCGCACGGCCTGTCTCATCATGATCTACTGCCAACACCTTATACCGAGGACCTGATCGCCTATGCCGCCGAGCGTGCGGCTTTTGTGCAGAAGCATCTGGGGCGGCCTTTCGCTTTGGAGAATGTGTCGAGCTATGTGCAGTTTGCAGCCAGTACTTTAAGCGAATGGGAATTCTATCGCGCGGTGGTGGATGAAGCCGGCGTCTCGTTCATGCTGGATATCAATAACATCTATGTATCGAGTCAGAATCATGAATTCGATCCGCGGATTTATCTTCAGCATATACCCTTTGAAAGGGTGGTTCAGGTGCATCTGGCGGGACATGATCGCATGACGGATGGAGCGATCATAGATACCCATGATCGGGCCGTCGCGGACGAGGTCTGGGCACTTTATCGGGAGGCCTGGATCATGGGTGGACCTTTTCCCACACTTTTGGAATGGGATGACCGGATACCGGAATGGCCCGTGCTTGTGCAGGAGATTCAAAAAGCCCGCGAGGTGCGGGCATGAAGCAGCCGCCGGCCTGGCTTTCTGCGTTTCAGGGGCTTTTTTCCGAGGTGCTGCGAACGCCCTTGGATCATTCCCGTGGGACTTTGGAATCGCGTCTGCCTTCAGGCTGGAGAGGGCTTGAGGTCCAAGCGCGTTCGTATAGATCGGCGGAAGCCGGCGTTTCTGATTATCATCGGCAGTACTGGTTTCGCCTTCTGACGGTGCTGCAAAAGGATTTTCCTGTGACGGCGCGCCTTATGGGGCTTTGGAATTTTAACCTTTGGGCTCTGCGTTACCTGCTCGAAGTCCCGCCCACGGGACATGATCTGGGAAAGATCCGGGAGTCTTTCGCAGGTTTTTTGAAGGATCAGGAGCTTTCCTTGATGCTCGTGCAGGCCGCGCAGCTGGATGATGCGCGAGCGGCGCTGCTGATGGCTCCTGATTATAAGCCGTGGAACGGGCAGAACGAAGATCATGCGCATCCGGAACGCATCCGCCTGAAGGCGGCCCCTCATTGGCGAATCCTTCAGGAGGATTGGGCTTTGGTCGTCTGGGACGCGGGCGAAAAGATGCCGCAGAAACATGAAAGGTCCCAGGTCTGGCTCATACAAAAGGATGCCAAGGGTTTTACGTACCGTACGCTGCATCCGTTTCAGGCGCGGCTCTATGAACTTCTGACGGAAAATCCGATGGTGGAAGCTATTGGGAAACTGGAAAAGGAAGCGAAACCGGAGGCTGCGCAGGTTCAGAAATGGATGGCGTTGAGCGTGCAGTGGGGACTCTGGGCTTCGGAGTAAAAAGCAGCGAAGTTTTCCCATAAGAAGACTTCGCCGCCAATTGCTGAGTGCACTATCCCTTATGGCTTGGGAAGTTCGCGAAGAGATTTTTCAAAAGGCAGATTGCGAACACCAAAGGCGTTGGCAATGGAATCGTCCTGGTCCAGAAAGCAGGTGGCCGAGGCCGCGCGATCTTTCAGATAGGTGCTGATGACTTTCTCGGCCTTGGCTTTTTCATCGGCTGCCGCGACGAAGACGGTATCCGCGATGCGATCAGCCGTGATGAAGCGGGAGCAGCTCGCGCACCAGGACGCGAAGAAGACGACGCGGGTGGCGGAAGCGGGCAGCGCGCTTTGAAATTCCTTGAACGTCACAGCGCGGCATTCCGCGGCTTCTGCGGCTCCTGAGAATAAGATGGTTAAAAGCAGAAGGGCTGTTTTCATAAGGTCCTCATCCAGGCCAGGGTATAGGAGCGCGCGATGCTGGCATTTTTATTCGAGCCAAAGGCGGCTTTTTTGCTGAAGGTGAAGCGGAAATTATCATCTTCGACCCGCAGGGTTTCCAGCGTCAGGAAAAGATCATGGGATCTTTTGTCCGAGGGAATGGGCGAGGCTTCGCCATCGAGTTTGATGCCGCCTCGTTTTTCCTGCACCGCGCCGCCGATGATTTTAAAAGACTCCATGGGTTTGGCGCCGACCGTGCCGATCCATTTTTGGGTGGATCCCATCTGCAGGCGACCGCTGCGGGTGTCCTCTTCCCAGGGCCTTGATATGAGAAAGCTGCCGCCGAAGAGCACGGGCAGCATTCCAAACCAGACGTCGGCGCCGGCGAAGGTTTCATCGTAACCGGCCCCGAAGGAATCGAGGTTATAAAGCTCCTCGGAATCCTGAAGGCTCCGGGTGGTTTGAAAACGATGGGAAAGAACGAACTGCACCTGGGGAATCCAGGGCTCGGTCACATCCTGGAGCCAGGCCGTCCAGCGAAGATTGGCCGTCGTATCGGTGAGGCCGGTTTTGCGGCGGTCGCCTTTGCGATTTTCACCGATGCCGCTGTCGAGGCTGACGAAGAGACCCGAAGTCAGACGATGCGCATAGGCCAGTTCGAGTTTGGTTTTTTGATCGGGTCCATAGTCCTTGCGAATGCGGCCGCGCTCATCGACGTTTTGAAAACCGTCGGCAAGGCCAAGGCCGAAATAAAACTTGCCGCGTTCCAGGGGATTCAGGATCACGGGATCCGCCGCGCCGCTGCCGCAGGACGAGCAGGCCCAGGAGCGGGAGGCGGTCAAGGCTCCTGCGCAGGCGATCGTGAAAAGGATCTTATTCCACTTCATGGTCGATACTCACGCGGACGTGATCCGCCACACCGTTGGCCTCGACATCGAGGTCAACCACCCAGGAGCCGGCTGAGCCGCCCATGGAAAAAAAGATGCGGCTCACTGTCCAGTGGCCTGGTTCTTTTTGCTCGATCACCATGTCTTTTTCCTTGATGGAAGGATGCCCCATGGTGGCCATGTAAAGATGGAAGCGAAGCAGACGGCTGCTCGCAAGCGGCTGACCGTCGGGAGTCAGAAGGTGGACCTCGGCGCTGTTATCGAACGACTGCGAAACGGGAGGATTGTTCCAAACGATCTTCGCCGCGAAAAGATTCTGATCGCTGGGAAGAAAGCCGGACATCGGCGATTGATCCGCAGAGGGAACGGGACCGGGATTGTCATCGCTGCTTGGACTGCCTGAACCGCAGGAAAAAGCGGTCGCGATAAGAAGGCTCAAGAGGACTGGTTTCATGCCATCTCCTTTCGAAACGTGGCTCTCTGGATATAAAGGAAAATGAAGGAAGGACCAATGCAGCGAATTGTTGCAGGTCAGGAGGCACAGGGCCGACATGAATAAGCTTCTCATTCTCGAAGATGATGACCTGCTGCGGGAAATCCTGCGCGAATCGTTTCGTGAGCGCGGCTATGCCGTCGAGGATTATCCGGGACTCAAGGCCATGACAGCACCCGATGATTTCGTGCCGACGCATGCGATCATTGATCTGAAAATGCAGGGTGAAAGCGGTCTGGATGCGCTCGCTTCACTCAAAGAGAAATATCCCGATTGCCGGATGATTATCCTGACGGGATATGGAAGCATAGCCACGGCTGTGCAGGCTATCAAGCTGGGCGCGATGAATTATATCTGTAAACCTGCGACGTTGGATGAAATCGAGTGCGCGTTTCGCGAGACGGCGATGCCGGCTTGGGATGCGGTGGAACGTCCCCGGCTTCATGAACACGAACGCGAATATATTGAAAAAGTTTTGCAGGATGTCGCGGGCAATGTCTCGCGTGCGGCGCGCGTGCTCGGCATTCATCGGCAGAGCCTCCAGCGAAAACTGCGCAAATATACTTGAAGGATATCCCGCAGGAAAAGCCTCACTGTGCAGGATTTGGTCCCCCCTCTTCCTGGGGCATGCCGCTAAGTTTGCGGGATTCATTGCCCTTATCGGCCGCCTTCCATGGCGCGAGTCTTGCTTTTATTTCATCAGTCTAAAAAAATGGAGAGGCTTATGCAGCACAAAGATACCGCTGTCTGCGGACAGGCACAGGAGTCTTTAGAACAAAACGTGTGCGCACGCTGTGATCGCCGTCGGCTTTGTGGACACCTGGCCGAGGCCATGGCGATCCTGAAGACGCAGCCTTCGGTGCTGGTGGATCTGCATCAGGTGCGGGCGCGCAATGCCCTACAGAAGCGCCTCGATTCCTATGAATACGCCTATCCTATCAGTCTGGAATTTTGTCAATTTTCGCGGATAAGCGCCAACGAAGCCAGGCAGATCCTCTTTCGTGCCCGCGATCTGAGCGTGGCCTGGACGGAAATGGGGGCGCTGGAAACACCGTGATCCGGTTTATCCTGTTATCATGGAGACTGATGATCATCGCGGTCGGGATGGAGTGATGGATGATGGGCAGGCACTATTTTTTAATATTGGGAATGATCCTGGGCACCGCAGGCTGCGTTCGCGGCGCGAAAAAAAATGAGGCTCAGGAGAGCAGCGTCGGTCGCTGGTATGCCGTCGAGCGGGATGTGCCGCCACTGGAGTTGAAATATCACAGCGTGCTGGCGCCTTTTCCCAAAGGCGAGGAGATGCGCCAGCGGCTCTGCTTTGGCTTTGATGCGCAGCGCGCCCAGGACTTTGATAAGGTTCGGCAGGCTTTCTGCCAGGCCGAACCGCCTAAAATTACGAGTCTGCGTGAGCTGCAGGCCGCACTTGGATTGGCGATTCCCGATGCGACTCCCGCGGGCCGTGACTCCAACGGCAAGCCCGGAGTTACGCCGGGATGGGCTTTGACAGGCCATTCCACCTCGCTCGTGGCGCGCTTCGTATCACCGATCAACCCGCGGGTTCTGCTCTTCACAGCCCCGAAGGATGCCGCGACGCCGATCCCGGACTTCGTGGTCCTTGGTTTTGTACGCGGAGATCAATTCGTGGAGCTGATCGCGCGGGAACCCAGGTCGGGTCAGTTGAATTTTTTCCTTGTTGAGTTCACGCAGGCCTGCAATCAAGGCGGTCATTGCTCAACGGGGCATCTTCAGTCTTCGGCTATAGAAAGCAACTGGACCTCGCTGACTGTGTATGAAGACAGTCTGCTTGCGAACACGGTCTTTGACTGCACGCATTGCCATCAACCGGAAGGGCCGAATTCCAAAAAGATCCTGCGTCTTCAGGAAAACGAGCAGCCGTGGTCGCATTTTTTCCGCGATGATACCAAAGGCCAGGAGCTTATCCAGATCTTCAAAGATTTCCACGGACCGGATGAAGGCGTCGGCGGAATTCCCCCGCAGCTGGTCGCATCCTCGGATCCTGAAAAACTCGTGTGGCTCCTGAAAGCCAATGGCTTTGGTGAGCAGCCCAATAGTTTTTCCGCGGGCGCGATCGAAGCGGAAGTGGCTGCGAAAAAGGGCCCCGGTCCGATCTGGAACGCCGGCTGGGAAAAATTCTTGAAGGGTGAGACGATTGCCTTCCCCTCGTTTGCGAATTCCATTCTGAATGACAGTAAATTACCGGATATCAAAGGCAAATGGCAGGCGGCCAGGAGCAAGGGGAGCTGGGATGAAGCCCCCGATCTGCGCGAGGCCCTGGATGATCGTCTGGCTCCGAGTTATGGAGCGAGGGCCCCATTGAATGCGACCGGCCCCGAGCTGGTGGCGCTTGCCTGTCAGCGCTGTCATAATGAGAAACTGGATAGCAATCTCGGCAAGTCCCTTTTCCGCGCCGATCAGAAGGCCAAGGATCGGAGTGCGTTCAATACTAAAAACGCCATAGACCGTCTGGAAATTCTGCGCAAGGATCCCTCCAATCCTTTGGCCATGCCTCCGCGACTTTTCATGGATCTGACGTCCGAAGAAATTGACCTGATCATCCTGGAGCTCAAAGCCGGACGTGAGCTTTAAAAGTCCATAACCCCTGGGTATTCTTTCTTGCACATTCCTGTTAAGGTGAAGGCCACGCATCGGGATACCGATGCGTCTCCGCATTTTTAACGTAAAAGGATGTTCACGATGCTGTTCCGTTCCTCATGGCCCGCAATTTTCACGGGGCTCCTGGCATTCTCCTGCACGTCGGTGCCCAAGGACAGCCGCAAGGCTGAAACCTCTTCCTATACCGGACTGGATCGCAAGGAATTCAATCGGCTCGCCGTGCGCCTGAATCTGCCTTTGCTTTGGGATAATGATGCCAATAACAATGGGGCCGTAGATCCCGCTGAAGTGCGGACGCTGCGCTTTTACCCGACTCAGCCGGCATGGACGGACGGCGGAAGTTTCACGCCCGCCTTTGTCAAAGCCTTTGCCGACATCAAGGCCCTGGCTGCGCGGGGACCCGCCTCAGATGAGCGTTTGCGCCTGATCGAAGAGGATCTGGACAAGGGTTTGCCGACTGTTATTGACAACGATTTGACGAAGCTCAATGCCAGTGAGAAAGCTTTCGCTGCCAGCATGCTGAAGCTTGCCGAAAAGATTGATGCCCTTTATGCGAGGCAGGCCGGGCTCGATGCCGTCCGGGGCCTCGTGCCCAAGGATGAAGCGAGCAGCCAGAGTCTATTCCGCCGTAACTGGGGACCGAGGTGCCGCTCGCCGCAGCTGGAAAATGAGCCCAAGTGCACAGCGATCCCCGGCATGACCGAAGTTCCTGTCGATATTTATCCCGCCGCTCTGCAAAAAAGCGCCGACTTCTGTCTGAACCTGGAAAAAGACCCGAAAAATGTGGACCTGATGAGTCCCTTCACAGTCGTTCGTGAAGAGAAGGGGCAGCTGACGGCCGTGCCTTACACCAAGGCCTATCAGGACCTCATGAGCGATATCGCGAAGGATCTGGAAGCCGCCGCAGGCCTTCTGGACGAGAATGAAGCCGCTTTGAAGAAATACGTGCTGGCGGCGGCCGGAAGTTTTCGCAGCAACGATTGGGTGCCGGCGGATGAAGCCTGGTCACGGATGTCGGCGACCAATTCACGCTTCTATCTTAGGGTCGGTCCGGATGAAACCTACTGGGAACCCTGTTCGCGCAAGGCCGGCTTTCATATGACCTTTGCCCTGATCAACAAGGATTCCCTGAAGTGGCAGGAGACGCTGACGCCCGGACTGCAGTCGATGGAAGAGGACATCGCCAAACTCATTGGAGCCCCTTATAAGGCCCGCAAGGTTTCCTTTCATCTGCCTGACTTCATCGATATCATCGTCAATGCCGGTGATGATCGCGACGCCTTCGGCTTGACCGTGGGCCAAAGTCTGCCGAACTGGGGACCGGTTGCCAATGAAGGCCGGGGCCGCACGGTCGCGATGAGCAATGTGTACTTGGATACGGACAGCAAACTGATGCTGCGGCAGCGGGCGGAGTCGCTCTTCGCGAAGGAGGACCTCGTGAACCTGACCGATGACAAGCAGGTCAGCATCATCAATACTATCCTGCATGAGATCAATCATAACCTTGGACCCTCGCATGAGTATGCGTATCGGGGCAAGCGCGATGGCGAACTCTTTGGCGGTCAGCTGGCGTCGATGCTGGAAGAACTGAAGGCGCAGACCAGCGGACTTTATTTCATTGATGCCCTGCATCAAAAAGGTTTTATCAACGATCAAACCGCTCGCGGACTTTATATGGACAGCGTGCTCTGGGCCTTCGGTCATATCTCGCAGGGGATGTGGACGGCGCGGAAGGAGCGCAAGGCTTACAGTCAGCTGGCGGCGATCCAGCTTGGGCTGCTTTTGAAAGAGAAAGCCGTGACCTTCAATCCTGATGGTGTGGCCGCCAATGGCAAGGATAAGGGCACCTTCCATATTGATTTTGCGAAGATGCATCCGACCCTTGTGAAGATGGCCCGGGACATCGGTCGAGTCAAGGCGAAGGGCGATAAGAAAAAAGCCGAGGAATGGACCCGCGACTACGTGGATGGCAATGCGAAGCTCCGGGATCTCATTACGGAACGCTACCTCCGTTATCCGAAACAAAGTTTTGTTTACGCCGTTGAAATCTGAGCTGTTGGAAGGAGTATGCCCATGGATCTACTGAACGCTATCATCGACACCACCAAGCAGATCGCCGGAGACGCCATTGCGCAAAAGGCCGGCGCCCACACCGAGCAAAGCGCGGACACGGTCTTTGAAGTCTTTCTTCACTGGTTCAATGCCATGGAAGAGGAGCATAAGGCGGAGTTCATCACCATCATCAAATCGGTAGCCGGTTCCCTTTCGGGAAAAGGCGAGAGCATTGAAAACATCTGGGGGCAATTCAAGGATAACGAAATGGTGCGGCAATGGATAGGAAGCTTGTCCCAGCAGCTCGTCAAGCGCCTGACCCAGGAGTTTTTGTCTTAAGCCGTCTTATCCTGCGACTGGTCCCGCGCGATCTGGAATTGATCGCGCCCCTGCTGCTTCGCGACGTAAAGCGCGGCATCAGAAAGGGACAGGAGCATTTCCGTGCTCATCTTGGTGACCGAGGGCTCGGTTGAGGCCACGCCCATGCTCAGGGTCACGAAGGGACTGACCTGCGACGCGGAATGTTCGATGCCCAGCTCGCGGATGGCTGAGCGGATGTTATTGCAAATGTTGGCAGCCTGCAGTGCGGTGGTGTGGGGAAGAACGATGGCAAATTCCTCGCCCCCGTAACGTGCGACAAGGTCACCTGGACGTTTCAGGGCGGATTTTACCGCTTGCGCCACTTTCTGCAGGCAGTGATCACCGCGCTGATGGCCATAGGTGTCGTTATACTGTTTGAAATAGTCGATGTCGCAGAGTATCAAAGCCAGATTCCCACCATTGCGGAACGCCCGCTTCCACTCCTGCTCTAAACTTTCATCAAAGCAGCGACGATTCGGAATCGCCGTCAGGCTGTCCAGTAAAGACATCTTCGCCAGGATTTGATTCAGATCAGAAAGCTGATGCGTGGCCTCCAGGAGTTCCTTCTCGCGGGCTTTTCGACGATCTATCTCATGCTTGAGTCGCAAGCAGGAGCGGACGCGAGCCCGGAGTTCGAATTCCTCGATCGGCTTGCTGACGAAATCCGTCGCGCCAAACGCAAAGGCCAGGGGCATTTTTTCGGCCCGCGAACCATCGGAGGTCGCGAGGATCGGAATATCCTGATAGAAAAGCATACTGCGGATGCGATCGACGAATTGCGCAAAGGCATCGCCATGGGAGATGTCGATGACGATCAGCTCAAGGCCGAAGATGGTGCGCAGGGCTTGCTCGCCAAGACCCAGAACATCCTGGGCTTCTTCCAGGCTGGCACAGAGTATGGTCTGATTGTATCCCCAACGGCCGAGCATCGCGGCACACTGTTCCAGTTCATGGCGGTTCGGATCAATGACAACAATCGACATTGCAAAACTCCCTCTGACACCGAGCTAATCCATAAGATCGGCAGGACCTTGCGGCAACTCAAGTCAGGCGTCCAAGTGGGTAAAAGTCCTCGCAGAGACTGGAAACTTTCGTAAAGTCATGGCAGTTTGCCAGAAGTCCCAAAGTGTCCCTGGAGGCCCTGTGCTGATCTGTGAGCAATTATCCAAAGATTACGGTGGCTTCCAGGCCGTCAAAAAATTGACGCTGAAGGTGGAGCGCGGAGAAATTTTCGGTTTTCTCGGCCTCAACGGCGCTGGCAAGACCAGCACGATCAAGATGCTGATGGGCCTTTTAGTTCCTTCCTCCGGTCATGCCACGATTGACGGGCTTGATACGCAGCGCGATCATGTGGCTGTCAAAAGTCGCGTCGGTTATCTGCCGGATCATCCGCATTTTCTGGATTATCTGCGCGGACGCGAACTCCTGACCTTCGTCGGCGAGATGCATGGGCTGCCTCCGCTCGAAGCGGAGCATCGGGCCCGCTATTGGCTGCGGCATTTAGGTTTGGAGGATGCGCAGGAGGACTTTGCCAGCAATTATTCCACGGGTATGAAAAAGCGTTTGGGACTTGCCTGCGCTCTGATTCGTGAGCCCAAGCTTCTGATCCTGGATGAACCCACCAATGGATTGGATCCTCGATCCGCGGTTCATGTCAGGGATTTGATCCTGGATTTCGCGGCCAGTGGACGCACGGTTTTGCTGTCGACGCATCTTTTGGATTTGGCGGAACGCATCTGTCATCGACTCGGTGTTCTGCATCACGGTCAGCTGGTGGCGGTGGGAACGCGGGATGAACTCGCGCCGGATGGAAGTCTGGAAGATAAATTCTTATCCCTGACAGCGGATCGACCATGAGCTGGCGCCGCATGTTCATCATACTCTGGCGGATGCAGATGCAGCGTGCGATCCATCGTATGGCCGCCTGGCCGTATCCTGGAGGCGTGCTGGGGGGCCTGCTGCTTTTGATGTTGATACTCACAGGCCTTGGTCTTGTGCTGGCGAGTTCCCTCGATCGGCTTTTGAATCCTGACGTCATGCGCGAGGCTTTGCAGAAGGCCACGGGGCTGACGTTTGATCTTTTGCGTTACACCCGCTATGAGGATGTGCCGGATCAGAGCGCGCGGCTTATGCTGATCTTTTTGCAGGGAACATGGCTCAGTGCGCTTTTCTTAAAATGGGGTCACTGGCAAAGTCTGGAGCACGATGCGGAATGGGAGTGGTTTGCGGATAAACCCTGGCCGCCTCTGACTCTCTTTGTGCAGCGCTGCCTGATCGCGAGTCTTTGGCCGCAGGTTTTTTCGCTGTTTTTGGCCACATTTTTTATCATGCTTGGACTGCGAAGAGGATACTCACCCCTGCACGCGGGAGCTGTGAGTCTGGCCCTGACACTGATGCTGCAGGCGCTGCTCGCGGCTCCGCGTTTGACCTGGGATCTTTGGTTGAAACAACGCTGGCCCGCCGCGCACGTCCGAACGTTTCGCGGACTCAGCGGGATCGTCGGTGCCGCGCTTTTGGTCATGAGCATTCAGGTCCTGGGACTCGATCAGACCTGGCTTCTCGTCTGGATAGGGGCGCATGGTCATCAGTTGGATCTGACGCCCGCAGGACTTGCCTTGTCAGCTTTGATCGTGAGTGATCAGGAAACGGCTCTGCGTTCCGCCCTTATGCTTGGACTCATGGTCTTCGGCACGCATATCGTTTGCCATGCGGTGGCCGCAAGGCTTTTGCAAAAACCCTGGGTGGGATTTCAGGGCTGGTTCGCCAGGGATCGGCAAACGTCCGTTCGTGGGCCTGGATTTTTGCTCTCGCTCTGGCACAGGCTTCATCCTTTGACGCGTCGGGATTTGATTCTGCTCCGCCGCGATCGGCATTTCATGCTGCAGATGCTGGTGGCGCCTTGGATTTTCGCGCTGCTGCCGCAGAGCCTGCCCCTGATGCCCGCGTCCTGGGTCTGGGCGATGGCCTTTGCTGTGGGAATACTTTTTCTGTGGTCGGCTGTGTTTTCCATACTTCCCATGGAAGGACAGAGTCTTTGGATGATCTTCACCTGGCCCCAGAGCCTCTTGAAATATTTGTGGCGGCGCCTTCAGTTTCAACTGGGTTTGACCGCGGTGTATACGCTTTTGGTATTGGTGCTTGGATTTGGACGTTTGGATTTTCGCGTCTTTGCTTTGGAAATCTGGCGCCTGCCTTATCTGATTCTTGGAATCTTTGCCTTATCCTGGCTCCTGACCGTGTTTGCCGTTCTGAGTTACGCACCCGCATCCCCAGAAGGGCGGCCACGGCTTATTTTGCAGTATGCCGCGCTGATTCCGGCAGGTTCTTACGGCTGGCTTTTTCTGGAGCCCGAGCCTTGGAAAAGTTTCTGTGGCCTTCTGGTTCTGGGTATGACGACAGGCTGGGCTTTGTGGTTCATGCAGCCCAGACTCGTGCGGATTCTGGATCAGCCGCTGGCGCCGAAAAAGAACCTGGCGCGGTCTGGCATTAGACTGTATTTCTTAAAGCTCATTACTCGTTAGATTGGAAACGCATGCGAAAAGTCCTTTTGGTTTGCCTTGATAATCTCGGCGATTTAATTTTCACCTCGGTCCTGGCCGAGGCCCTGCGTCAGGACCCCGATGTGGAACTGTCGCTCTGGTGCAAGGATTATACGGCGCGCATAGGTCACCTTCTTCCGGGCGTGCAGCAGGTTTTCGCAGCGGATCCTTTCTGGGACAAAGCACCAGGTCGCAAAAAAGGGTCACTTCGCATTTTCTTTCGCACCCTCCGCACCATACGAAAAAAACAGTTCGACCTGGCCTTGATTCCCAGCAGCTGCTGGCGGACGGCCTGGTTTTTACAGATGATCGGGATAAGGGAGCGCATCGGACTCAGCGGCGGCAAGAACAGGGTTTTCCTGAGTCGGGTGCTGCCGGCGCCAGCCCTTGATGAGCCAGTCGTCGCTGGACTTTTGCGGGCCTTTCAGCCGGTCCTTCCGCATACTGTTCCGCCGGTGACGCGGCTCGATCCCAAGGGTCTGCCGCAGTTTCAATTGCCTTCCGAGCTTCAGAAGCTGCCCTATGTCTGCCTGCATGCCTTCGCTGGACGCCGCGATCGCTGCGCGCCTTTGAAGGTTCTGCAGGGGCTGGCGCGAAGACTGGAAGTCATGGGCTTTGCAGTCCTGTGGATGGGAACGGGCCAGGAGCTTTCGGAACTCCGGCAGAATCCTGAGGCGTCATCGCGCGCGCTCTATGCGGATCGCTGGGCACCCGATCTTTTGAGTGTGGCCTGGCTCATCAGTCGCGCCCGTTTTTTCATCGGTCACGATTCAGGACCCTTGCATGTGGCCGGAGCGCTTGGTATCCCCGTTCTGGGCTTTTATTTGCCGGGTGAGCCGCGTCGCACCATGCCGCAGGGTGCGGGCCCTTCGGTGATGATCGTGCGCGAGCGCGCGCAAGAACTGGATGATCAGGCTGCTGAAGACGGACTGAACGCCTTGCTGGAAAAAATCCAAAGCTAAGGAGGGGGACCATGTCGCGTATCTTGATTTCGATTGGGCTAAGCCTTGTGCTTATGGGTGTGCTCTGGCACTTCGGCAGCCGCCTGGGCCTGGGGCAGCTGCCCGGGGATATTTCCTTTAAAAAGGGCAACACGACCGTTTACTTTCCGGTGGTGACGTCCATCGTACTGAGCATAGTCTTATCGCTGCTCCTCTGGCTCTTCGGAAAATTCCGCGGCTAGTGCATCAGAGGCTGCATGAGCCCGCAGGCATAAACGCGGGCAAAGTCTTGCAGCGTGGCCAGGGTTTCATCCTTGTCCTTGCCCATGATGATATGGGCCATGAAGACCGTTGCGAAACTTTGAAAGCCGATCACAAAGCAGATCTGATGAAGATCGCAGGGAAGGGGCAGCTGGCCTTTTTTCTGCAGAATCTTCAGGCGCTCCATCAGCTGGGGATCCGGGTGATAGGACACATGCTGACGAATTTTATCAAACAGCGTGGGATCGGTGGCCGCTCGGGAGACGATGATACGAATGAAGTCCTTGAAGCGAACGTCCTGCTCCACGCGGCAGTGGAGATAGCTGCAGAATTCCGCCTCCAGCGTCTCGCGGGGCGGGTACGTGAGCCGCATCTCCTTTTTCTCGCTGATATAGCGCACGATAATCGCGAGCAGGAGCCCTTCCTTGCTCTGAAAATACCGGCTGATCAGGGCTTCATTGCTGCCGGCCCTTTGGGCGATCATCTTGGTCGTCGCGCCTTCATAGCCATACTCGGAAAAGACCTCAAGACCGGCCTGCAGCAGGTTTTCCTGAGTGGTTTCGCGGTCCCGTCGCCGGGGCGTTTTATGTTCTGATCGCGTGGCGCTTGCCGTCATCGACTGTTCCGAGTGTGAAATGAATGGAGTATTGGTCCCGATCATACTGATTTGGAAGGATGAAGCAAGCCCTGATACGTGGGCGGGGGCTGGCCAGCTCAGCGTGACCAGGATGGGCCCTGGATCTCAGGCCATGATTTTATAGTAGAGCACGGCGGCACCGGAGTCATCGCGTACGATGGTTTTATGCTGCTGCAGATCGAAGCGATTGAAGCCATCGCGGAGTTCGCGATCCAGACTTTCATAGACGCGTGATTGGAGGATGATGATGCTCGACTCGCGGTTTTCATCCAGAATGTATTTGCGCATGGCTTCATAGCGAGTGGCCAGGATCACCGAGCGGCCGAAGACATCGTATTCCTTCGCGCCTGATTCCGGATAGAATCCGCTGATGCTGTCGAGCGCCATACCTATGCCGCAGCAAATAGGCGATTCCGACTGCAGGACCTTGGCTTCCTCTTTCAGGATTTCATGGAAGCGGTAGGCCAGCCGCAGGGCGTCGTTGGCCTTGCTGCCCGAGATGGTGCGGAAGGGATAGCCGACCGAGCAGAGGAAGCCGTCGCCGACTTCCTTGATGCGATAGGCCGGGGCCTGAAGTTTATCAGCATCGTAGCCTTCCATCATCACCTGCGTGCAGCGCGAGAAGGTGTCGCGCAGGAATTTCTTCACTTTTTCATGCTGAATGCGTGAACTGCCAATGATGTCGAAGCTGATCACAACCGCTTCGGAGTCCGAGGTCGGCATGGTATCTTCCAGGATTTTCCCGCCCTGAATCATCTTCATCTGGTGCGGATAGACGATCTTGGCCAGCTGCGCGTAGCTGTGGTTACGCATCTCCTCTTCATCGCGGATCTTCTGCAGATAGACAAGCTCCCGTGAACCTGCGGCCATGGCCTGCATATAGAGGAAGGCGAGACTTCCATATTGGATGACGTAGAAATCGAAGTTGCCGAGGATGTTGACGAGGATGATATCAATCAGCGAGGCCGTGAAGATGGTGAGGGAGCCATAGAAGATATAGACCGAACCCCAGATGTTCTTTCTGAGGCCTTTGATCGAGATGTAGAAGCAGTAAAGAATCGCGAAAAGGCAGAGGATATGCGCAAGGAAGAGGTAACGGGAGAAGAATTCCACGCTCAAAAAGACCTTGGCATTGACGAGCAGTGAGCAGATGAGCAGGAACATCCCGATGTGCTTCGAGAAGATGGTGCGAAGATAGAGATAGGCGAAGAACACGTAGGCCTGGACCAGAAGATAGAGGCTCCAGTATTCCAGACGGAAACCTGCGGCAAAACCGAGAGGGATGAGTTCTTCAAAGAGTCGGGAGCTGGTCATCGAGAAACGCAGGGCGTTGGTCAGGCCCGTGAAGCCGATGGCCAGACTCAGTGGCTTGCGGTTCACGACATAGCTGAAGACGAAGTAGAGTCCCAGCCCGAGGAGCATGAAGATGACGAGGGAGTCCATGATCAGACGCCGGAAGCGGTCATCGACCACGTCGCGGAAAAGCCCCATTTTCATCGCGTACCAGGTGCCGCCGCGCGAGTGATGGAAGTTGGATATGTGCACGAGGATTTCCATGTCCTCCTGCGCGGGGAAATTGATGATGGCCTGGTCCCGACTCGGAACGCTGCTGCTGCGGTCGGTGCCGAAGGAGCCGGATTCGAAGATTTTCTCGCCATTCAGGAGGACCCGCATGGCCGTCGACTGGAACGGTATGAAAAGGGCCAGAGTCTGGTTTTGCAGAGCACGCGGCAGCTTCAGGCGCAAACGATAGGAGGCGTAGCCCTGGTTATAGTTTTCCCAGGTTTTCGGCCATTTGATGAAGGCCGGTTCGGTCGATTTCTGATTGGGAAGCAGGACGGTATTGGCTGCAAACTCCCATTCCCCTGCCAGTTCCAGGACGGGACGCAGCCTTGGATCCCAAAGCGATAGGTCCAGCTGCCCCTGATGAATAGGCAGCGTATCCCGCTTCACGCAGGACCAGGACGCAAGGAAGAGAAGCAGGATCACCAGAATTTCCGGGAATCGCTTTTTTCCAGCTCGCGATAGGAACAAGCAGGGCAAACCAAATACCTCCGTTTGCTAAGATCGGCAGGGGATAGGCCAGAGTCGATGGGCAATCTTTGCCTTGCGGTTAGCCTAATGTGCACAAATGGCATGCATAACTCCGCATAGGACGGAACGAGGACGAAGAAAATGAAAGCCATCTTCATAAGACTTGCTTCAGCGGGCCGTTGCTTGTAAGTAAATGGTTACATACATGCCAATGTAACGGCATGGAGGAGTAAGATATGAAGATCTCTTCACTTTTGCTTTCCAGCGCCTTGCTCGTGGCCTGTGGAGAGCGCTATTCGCCTTGGGAATCCGATCCCCCTTCGCATTTAAGAAATCTGACAGCCGAGCAGCTGTCGGTCCTGAATTCCCAGCCTGAGCAATCGCTTCCTTTCACCGTGGCTGTCATGGGCGATCCCCAGGGGACTCCCAAGGATCTGCAGCGCGTCGTGGATGCCATCAACCGCCGCGATGATGTGAAGTTCATCCTGGTGCTCGGTGATCTGACCGATTACGGGCTATTGCATGAATACGTGTGGGCGGGTGAGGCCTTGAAGCGCTCACGCGTTCCCTTCCTCACGGTGGTCGGCAATCACGATGCGATTTCGCATGGCAAGACGATTTATCGCGAGATGTTCGGGGCCTATGACTACACCTTCAGCTATGCCGGTCTTAATTTCGTGATGTGGAATAACAACCAGTACGAATTCGGCGAGACGGATTTCACATGGCTCGAGCGTAATACGGATAGCCGCTCGATCGTGGCTTCCCACGTGCCGCCGGTGGTGGACATGCATCGGCAGGAGCAGGTCGATCGCTGGTATGACATCAACCGCCGCGCGGGCATTCTCGCTTCACTTCATGGTCATCGCGGAACGGAAGACGAATTCAGCTGGCATGAAAATGGCATTCCCTATTACGTGGTTCCGAAACTTTCGGGGCGTCGGTACACGCTCGTCACTTTTCATGAAGATCGCAAGGTGACGTTCCAATATTGTCGCGATGATTGTGGAGAACTCCTTTGAAATACCTATCATCATGGCTTCTGGCCTTGCTTCTGCCGGCGTCCTTGAATGCCCAGGAAATTACCGTCTTCAAAAGGGGCACCACCGATAATCCCTGGGTTCCGAGTTCGGCGATTACGCAGCACGCGGCCTATGCGGGTTACCTTGCGGCTGGTTTCGGATATGAGTGGCGTGACACTTGGGCGCTCGATCTTTTGTATGGTTACACTCCGCCCGAGCTGGCGGGTGAGGCCGTGCATTCGTGGACTTTGAAATCGCTCGCGTACCTGTTCTCGGTCGGATCGCGGGACACTTTGCGACTCAGGCCTTACATGGGTTTGTCGGTGAACTACAGTCCCGACAGCGAACTCTTTCTTACGGTGCCTGATCAGTATCCGCCCGGATATTATCCCGCCTCGGCCGTGCGACCCGCGGTGGTCGGTGGCCTTGAGTTTCGCGTGCAAAGTCAGCTCGCGCTAGCGTTTGAATTCGCGGTGCTGGACAGTGAGCTGGCCTACTTGAAGGACTCCCATAACTTCGATCCTGAATACATGGGGAGTTCCGGCCTCTCTGTTCGTTGGCTGCTCTAGCTTTGACGCGCCGAGTCTTGCTCGATTGATCCCAAATCATTACTATAAGCAAAGAAGCGACCGCCTGCCCGGGGCGCGTGGTTTCTTTGCGGCTTTAAAGCAGTGGCATCTTCCTCTGACCCGGACGCCCTTTCGGAAGCGGTGCGGGCGGCGGTGGATTGTGGGACAGGAGAAGTCCCTGAGGGCCCAGCTTGTGACAGAGGTTGTCGATAGCCTGAAAACCATCAGCGCCCTGACCATGACAGGAGATGTAGTGGCCTTCGCTATCGCGTCCACAGAGTTCCACGAACACACCTTTCTGTTCCTGAGTAAAGGAAAGGCGCAGATCCAGGCGACGGTTCCAAAGTTCGGCGCAGGATTCCAGTTTCTGCCTGGCGTAACCATGAAGTCTTGGCGAAGGCGGCATACGGCGAAAAAGGGTGTCGATCATCATGGGAGATACTCCTTTATGATTCGGAAACCGGGATGGCCATCAAAATTCCCCACTATAGAATCGAAGTTTTCGCGCATGCGCAAGACTGGAGTGAAAAATCCCTGACGGAGCCTTGCATGCCTGAAAAATCCAAGAAGAAAATGAAGATCACCAAACCCCGCCGGCCCTATCAGCACGTGCTGCGAAGCCTCAGCAAGGTGGTGAAGATCAATCGTGAGATTGATACCCCGGTATGGCTGTCGGGGAATGCGGAGCACGGCCAATGGGGCTCGTGGCCCTTGCGCTTGACGATATGGAATATGTTCAAGGGTCACGGCGGCGAGCATTTTTACAATGATTTTCGCCTGCTGAGTTTTCAGAGCGACCTTGTGCTTCTGCAGGAGGCCCTGATGTCCCGGCGGTCCCTGACCGAACTGTCGCCGCAGGGCTTCCTGGGCGTTCACGGGGCGTCCTACGAACGCGTGGATCAGCTGCGCGATGGGGTGATGACGCTGGCCCGGATGATGACCGATGAGGCGCCTTTACGGATTCTCTGTAAATACCCCGAGCCGGTCCTGAAGACTCCTAAAGCGGCTTTGGTGACCTGCTATGCCTTGGCCCATTCCACCGAGAAGCTTATGGTCGTCAATATCCACGCGACCCTGATCCGGACCATCAAACGTGCGGTTGAGGAGCTGGATCACCTCATCCATCAGCTGCCCGAGCACAAGGGGCCGATTATCTTCGCCGGGGATTTTAATACGTTTACGCCGAAGTACTTCAAGGCCGTGGCGGGGAAGCTGGAGGAACTGGGGCTGCATTATGTGGCCATCCCCGGGGATCCCCGACGGCCGGTAGATCATTTGGATCAGTTGTTTGTGCGTGGGTTGAATGTTAAGGATGTGTGGGTGGAGACGAGGATTCAATCGTCGGATCATTTTCCGATCCGGGCGGTTTTGGAGTATAAGTCGAAGTGAGAGGATTATTCAGGCTTGTCAACTCTGACTGGAATCCTGTCTGAGAAAATAAAAGCTTATTTGGAAGCGACAGGGGGCAGCCTTGTAAAGTTGGCTGAAGAAATGGGTTTGCCGGCAACGACCTTGCGTCGCTGGGGGAAACAAGATCTTTCCAGAGTTAGTACAAGAGATTAGGTGATTTTCCTTCGCAGGCTTTCCGTCAAGACTATGCCTTCAGGATGCCTGGCAAGGAAAGCGGACTGCAGGGGATTTTGATTCCTGCGGCTGCGAATTAAGGCATCCAGTTCAAAAAGCCCGCTTCACATGAATGACAAGTTCCTGTTCGCCTGGAGCGAAGGGTTTTCGCAGGCACATGAGTGCACCCAGAGCCGTGAATGTCGGTCAGAACCAGATCGGTGTGTCGGGATTGAAGGAATTTGCGGGCGTCATCGAGAGTCTGGACGCCGCTGCTATTGCGAGGGCAAAGCCGTCGTCGTCGAGGATGAGAACAACTGGCTTTTGCGCGAGTGACTTCAAGCGGTGAAATTCACCTGGGTGAGTTGTGGATTCTAAAAAAGGCAAGGAGTGGGCGAATCCAGCTTGCCGTTTTCGTTCGTTATCACTGGGAACGACCGTTGCGCATAACAGCACGGGGATCAACGAGCTCCACTTCGTTATATTGATCACCTGAATTTACACGATAAGTGCGGGTTCCGTTCTCGCCTTTGGCCGAGATAAACTGCCATGAGTCAGCCACATTTCGAAGACGTGCAAAGTCGTCGGGCGGAATTGGATACGCTATGTGGGTGGAGTCGGACGTGCTGCCTTCACGCAAAATTACAATACGTTCCGTGAGTTTTCCCGAAACTGAAACGTACATCCCCGCAAAACCACCTACACTGCCTGCTCCACTAGCGACGTTAGCACTCAAGGCTATAAAGAAAGCAATTCCCACAATACGCTTCATTCGCAGTCCCCTCTCAAGTATATCGTCATAATTACCGGACAAAATCCGTCATTATGGTAAGGTGCATGGGCAAAGGCCCTTCGTTGGACTTGTCAGCCATAATATCGCAAATCTGTCGGCGCGCTTCACGAAGCACACTGATGACTTCAGACATAGCATGGGCATTGAGCCCGGTCATCCGCGTCCAGACCCAGGATTCGGTTGTCCCGAACTCCAGAAGTTGAACGTTTAACTCGGCCTGCCGTTTCAAATCATTTTTGCTCATCACCACAACATCTTCGATGATTGGTATGACAGAGCCATCTGCAAGCACGGCCGCTACCTGCGCGGCGACGAACTCATCGAGTATTGTCATTCCATCTGCACCAAACTTTTTTAGAACACCTTCCTGCGTAATGCCAGCCAAAATCCAGGCATAGAGACGGTAATGGTGCACAGACTGAAACATACAGCGAAGTATATTGGATTCTTTTTTGATTTCGGTCTTTTTCTGTTCCAGCTCCTCGGCCGGGTCTTTATGGGAGCTTCTCGAAAACTCAACCATAAACTCAGGGAAAAAATCGCTGAGTATCCCGGTGGCCTCATCTGGAGCTACATGGGTAAGAATAAGGAAGGAATCATAGAACGAGCAGCTGCCGTCATCACCGCCTTCACTCAGGCGGCGGAGGGTGCTCAGACGAACGTCAATCGTTTCTGACAATTGCTCAAGCGAAGTCCCTGTCGTTTGCAGGTACCCCGTGATTTTTTCTTGCAGTATCTGTATCAGCGCTATTGAGGGCATCGTCCCGAATCCTGGTCGCAAGACTTTAAAAATCGAACAATATGCGGTTAAATTGCGACGGAGTGCGCGAAAACGCAAGTGAGACTTGCGTATATACAGGGGTTTCGCGGAATTTGTGATTCTGTCTGAAGAGCCGGTCTGGATTTGGAGAACGAAATTTTCCACGATGAATCATTTTTGAGTATGCTAGGCCTAATTGACATAAAATACATAAATTTCACCGCTTTCCGGGTTAAAACCTATCAGTATGATTAGGAAAGTCAGCATGTCGATTCGACAAGAAAGCGAGAATAAAAATCCATGAGCCACTACAAAGAAACAACCGCCGACACGGTTTACGAAGAATATCAAAAATTCGGTTCCGTCCACCTCATCGACGTTCGGGAGCCTGGGGAATTTGCCGAACTCCGCACGCCCATCAGCCGGAATCTGCCGCTCAGTGAAATCGAAGCCTCAGAAGTCTGTGAGAGCCTCCAGATCCCAAAAGGCGAGCCCATCTACTTGATCTGCGGCTCCGGGAAACGCTCGGCGCGCGCGTGCGAGATCCTCGCGAGGCAGGGGTACCTCAGGCTTTACAACGTGAGCGGTGGAATGCTGGCCTGGAAGCAGGGGCTTTTGCCGACGGTGTGATAGGAAAAAAAATTGCGGATAGCGCAGGCTATCCGCAATAACGAGGGAGAGGGGTTCGCGGAGAAGGGAAGAGGGGACTTGCCTTCTCGCGGCGAACAGGAACTGGAGTGCTACTGAAAAACAGCAGGACTCACATCCACAGGAGTATCTCGCCTTCGTCACCTTGCGTCTGATGCATCGCTCATCGTTTCAACTCTCCAGGTGCGTGTGGTCAAGGTTCTCGCTTCCCTTGTGCAATCCGAGGTCCAAAAGAAAGCGCAATCATTTCAAAGCGGACCCTGTTGGCAATCCTTACGTCAGGGCATTTTTGTCGAGTTCCTGGACACGCCCATCAAAAATTAAGCGAGAGTCCAAACTGCCAGGCCTTGAATGTCGGCTTGGAATTGGCCTGAAATGTTTTCACGCCCGCGGCATCCGTCAGGGTCAGATCATAGGTGCGATTCACAGAGCGCACCGCTTCCGCGGAAAAGCCCAGGATGCCCCAATCGAATTGCGTCCCAAGGCCGGCTTCACCACCACTTTGCTTCACATCAACAGCAAATGACGGCGAGCTTTGCGTATCACCCACCTTGGTCGGTGCGGTGATCGAGGCCTGCGAACGGCTCGCCAGAATCTGCGAATAAAAGCCGTAGATCCTGACGATTCCAAAGCGCGGACCGAGCTGCACGGTTCCCAGAAATTCCTGGGGTGCGATGGGCACGGTCTCGTTATTGATTTTCAGACGACTGTCATCAGTATGATAGGTCGCGCCCAGCGAAAGAAACGTAAAGGGATGAACGAGGGCGCGCAATTCAAATGAATTTTTAGTTTCAATCAGATCGGTGAATTGACCTTCGGTTATGATCTGACGGTTTTCATCCGTCTGCACCATCGGGGCATCGAGTTGAAAGACCCGGTGACCTGTGATGAGCGCAAACGATAGCCAATCGCGATCTTCACGAGATGGAGGAGCTGGGCGAGACCTCGTGTTCTCATTAACCCAGGACACGTCGGCGACGCTGCCGTCCCACATGCTGAGGTCCTCGCTACGACTGGGGACCGGGCGTTTTTTCACAGTTTTTTTGGGAGCTGCCACAAGGGGGGCAGCCAAAGACCAGACGAGCAGCAGCAAGAGGTATCGCATTTTTCACTCCACGGGAACAGCTTCCACGTGGGGCTCCTTCCAAGTCCTGGGCCAGATGCAAGTATCTGATATCAATACACCTCTGCTGTCAGATGCTGGGCGAGCTGTAAAAGAATTACATAGGAGGGGATCGACATGGTGTCACGCACAGCCTCTTGTAGTTTGCCTGGGCTGTCTATTTTATGATCCTTTTCGGAGGTTTAAATCTTGCATTGTTCGCGAACCGACGTGGCGAACTCCCGGCAGAGCTGAGTCCTTATATCGTTAAAGTCTAGCGTCCAGCCTCGAACAGTGCCATCGATGGAAAACGAATAAATACCGGGATGTCCAGGGCGTTTGAAAAGTCCCATCACAAAGTCAGAATGCTTAGCAAAAGTTAGGTCTTCTTTCATGTCCGTGATGGACCATACTTTTATTTTGCTATCGAATGATGAAGATACGAGTATCTGCTCGTCGTAGAAAAGAAGATCTGTGATTTCATCTTCATGACCACGCAGAATCTGAGGAGTGGAAGTGATCTTCTCTCGGTCGAAGATCTGCACTTCGAAGCGGGTGGGATCCGAAAGAGCGACCATGCGCCCGCTTTCACTAACGGAAAGCATGTTGTATGAACCCTTAAAAGACAGGCTTTCTCCAACTTTTACAAGGTTCTGAAGATCCCAAAACTGAACCTCGTTATTGGTGAGAATTGCAATTTTGCGGCCCGCTTCATAGATAGCAAATCCTTTGGCTGATTCAAATGCAGCAGGTGTAGGTAATTCTGTCCGTGTCGACCATTTCCAAAGCTTGATATCTCCTCCAGCAGTTAGGAACGTGTCTTCATCAATGAAAGTGATTCTGTGCACCATTTGCTTTTGCTGAGGGAGAAAGGTGGTCAGGCCCGACTTCACATCAATAATTGCGATTTGTCCTGCCTTACTGCATGAACTGCAATCCATTGTCCTGGTACCCACTATGAGGCTATTTTCATCCGGACTGAATGTGATACTGGAGGGAATCTGTTTCGCATCAGGGAGTAAGTATGACTGTAGACTCACTGCCCGATTGATATCATAGATTTGAATGATTCCAAGATCGGTCGCCAAGGCCAGTTTAGTTCCATCAGCATTCGGTGCAGCCGCCGCAATCCACGACTTTTCGAGAGTAGCGGGATCTTTTATCGCTGTGATGACTGGGGCTCCGTTCGACGGCGTTTTTCCCCAAAGACTTAGCATGACGCGATCAGACGCAAGCGCCAAGCGTCTGCATGATGCTGAGAGGGCCCTGTAGTTCAGTCCAGTCTGATGTACTTAGGACCCGATACTGAGTCCCATCAGTAGCAGCAACAAAAGAACTATCCTTTGGAAATACAAAACCACCAAAGTTTTGCAGAACAGCCAGAGGTGGTCCTTCTTTTTGGCGGGTGATGAGATCCCATAGCTGTGGGGGAGCAAGGTCGGGGCCGAATGCCCAAGCCAGCAATGACTTGCCATTGGGCATGATGTGAACGTCGACTGATGCAAAAGTCTCCGTAGGGAATGCCAGGATAGGTTTTCCTTTCAACGTTTTGGACTCCAAGTCCCAGAACGTGATTTGACCGTCCAAAGTCGAGGCAATTAGGGTTTTAGAGTCTAACGACCGAAGCGAAGTAATACTCGGCGACTTTGTATTCCCTGAGACCAAAAGATCGTTCGCAGTAACCGTAGAGCTAGGACCCTGTGTCCAATCCATAAACTTCAGTGCACCAGATTCCATTCCAAACACGAGCTGATTGTTCTCTGGTAAGAACTCGATAGATCTAGCCTTTTCATCTTGAAAGCGAAAAGGTGGCATCAAACCTTTGCCCTGATCAAGATCCCAAATATTCATCCACCCTTTAAAGTCCGCAGTCAGTAGCTGTTTTCCCTTGGCGTCAAACACAAGTGTTTCGATTCTTGCCTCGTGCTTGGGCAGATTGCCCTCGATCGATAGGCTATTATCCGCATCGACGCGTCTTACGCTGCCATCTTTAAAACCCAGGGCTATTTGACGACCATCTGGGCTTAACTTCATCGCTATAGGTTGATTACCCAACGGCAGTCGCCAAAGTTCAATAAACATAGGAAGCTTTGAACTGATGGCTGGAACTGCCCTGCGCAGGATTCTATCAGCCTGTGCCTTTTCGAAATCGGTTGTCAGAACTTCATCCCTGACATTAAAAGCAGTGAGTATCTGTTGCACCAATCTCATTCCTCCTTGAGAACGCGACACTGCTCCCGTAATGATGTCCTGGTCGAGGAGGGATTCGAGTGAGCGAAGCTCCTCCCCATGATAGTAAAGCAAAGGAAAATCCAGCCACTCCGAGTGATTGCCTGCCTGATCTATCGCACGATACCTGACAATCCAAAATCCCTCGTTGGATGAGGTGACTTGCGCCTGGAGATCACGTGTGACAAAAGGTGAGTTGCAAATCTGTCTGGACCCTTGATTGGACATTTCCTGTTCAAGCTCGGCGAGCGTAGAAAATGTTTCTGCGCAATATTCGATTGATTGCAAACTCCTCGCGTGTCAAGCAGACTTTCAATGCTCACCTTACTATTAACTCTTCTTTCATTTACGCAATCAGCGGCGAGACTTTGCTCTAAAGCGGGAGCCAATGTCAATTCACCTTCAGAACGATCAATCTTCGCTACCCACGGTTTTCCGATCGCCTTAACCAGAAGCCGATCCTTGTGCTGGATCTGAATGCATCCTTTCGATGAAATGGGCGTTTCTGTGAGCTGAAGGCGGCTGTCGAGAGAGAAGATCTGAATTTCATCGGCATGAAGCTGACGGCCGTCTGGGTCTACGACTGTTAAATATTGCCCGCGTCCATCAGGCAGCGGACCACAAATAAGAGTTTCTCGGCTGATATCACTGGATAGGTTACTGCAAGCCCCTAGGAAAGGGACAGCTAAGAGACATAAGAGTGCTATCGCCCGAAACATGGATATGTACTCCAGATTTTTATCTGCTAGCTCACCGCCAAAGAGGTCGATGTAGCTGACCAAAATATACTAGATATGACTGTCTGGCAAAGTCTCTGTGGAGCTGAATGGCAAAAAACGTTTTCCGACACAAGCTGCTAAAATTATTTGATGTTTGTCGTAAAAAAATCGCTCGAACGATGATTAAAGCGTAACCCTCACGATATGCTTCTGTGCCAGCTGACGCTTTTTATGTCATGCTTTTTCTGAACTCGTATGAAATCGGTTAGGTTTGTGTGATATTTCGAGGCCCCTGCATGGCCTTGTACATGGCGATCATTTTCTGCTGGAACTCCGCCTCCCGAGCCAGTAGCCAGTATTCCCGACGGATC
>NZ_DASTAT010000063.1 GCF_035712445.1 Oligoflexus sp.
GCCCTTCATGCGCACAGATTCAAAAGCCTTAGTCTATAGTTTTTGAACTCCTTGAACCCGTAAGCCCTTCTCTGGCAAAGCTTTGCCTTTCGATTAAAGCCCTCAACGCGACCGTTGCTCATGCCTTTATGTCGGTGATAATTCAATATCTCCTCACGCCAATCGAGCAGGACTTTTCTGAGCTCGCGAACCTCCTTCTGCTTCGAGCGTCCCATCAGATCACAGATCCTGCCCAATGCTGTTTGAGCTCGTTCGTATCCACGCAGCCTGTAAAAACGGCGAATGGCTTCCTTGTATTCATACATCTCCTTAAGCTCAGGATGATGCGAAAGCCATTGCCAGACGACACGTCTTTCATGGCATTCAAGATCCTCCAGGTTGCGAAGAAGAAGCTTGCGCATCGGATGTGATCTTTTATCTCCAGTGATACGTTTGCGCAGCCGATTGACTTTCTTTGTGAAGAGTCTTTGAACATGAAAACGATCCGCAATCAGATCCGCGTTCGGAAACCAGTTCCTGGCAAGGGCCCGGTAGGTTGGTGAAAGATCCAGGGTGACCTGTTTTACGTTCTGACAGCCTTTCAACTTCTTCAGTCCTGGCTCAAGCTCGGCCCGTGAACGTCCTTCGATAAGTTCATAGACCCGCCGGTTTTTATGATCCACAATCATCGTCGCATAGATGGTGCCCTTGAAGCGGGGCTTGCGGATCGAATGTTCGTCGATCCCGATCGCAGCAGGCAAGGGATACTGACGTTTACGTTGATTGAGTTCAAGCTGACTGTAAGTCGCCCTGTAAACGGTATCTGCTGAGCAACGATGGGTTCTCTGGACCGATTTGAGATCTGAATAAAGCTCGGCCGCACGGCATACGCTCGCCTGAAATCTATAAGTCGTACGTCGGCCTTTGCCAATTCCCGGGACCGGTTCCATAAAAGGCTTGCGACAGGTGCTGCAAAAAAATCTTCGCTTGCGAATCAGCAAAAAAACACTCTTTGAACGCAGCGGCTCATCCTTGACCCGCACGTTGCGATGGTCGTAAATTCTATCAGCCTTTGATGCGCACTTTGGACAGACTTCGAAGTCAGAAGTCTTTTTGCAGGTCATCGTAATCGTGTTGCCGTAGGTGTCTTTGACTTCAGTAATTTGCAGTTCAGGAAGGAGAATGATCCGTGCTAGATTGTCCAAAGACATGGGGTAAATCCCTGATTTGGTTGATGTTGTGGCAAACCCAACCTAATTGGAGATTCCCCATGTTCCTATTTTCCTTTTCTTAATCGCACCCACACTCAACCGAGAAGACCCGCAAATACTGCCGTGAAGCAGCGAGCGACGGAGGATGGGCAAATAGTGGCTTTCAAGGTTACGCTCAATACGGAACCACTATGCAGGATGGCGAGACTGATAGGTGGGTATCTGTCGAATTAAGGAAACGGCTCGGCTGTCGTTGATGCACGTCCAATGAAGCAAGAAGTGAATGCGGTCAAAAGTCACACTTCTGTTGGCGGAGAATCTGAAATTTTCATGAAGCGCGGCAATTTCTTTTTAACGCTATATCCCGACGGGTCATGGCGTATGAAGGAAATCTGGATTTAATGACCCGTGCAATGTTCAGCGACTCTTACTGGCCAACGTATCACTTCCGACACATAAAACCGGAACCACGCCTTCACCAGATTTCTTCTCGGGATTCTGAAGTTCCAGTCACCATGGTTTTTTCTGCCCAATGACGTATGATTTTCATGAAGTTCCTGCCGGTGTCAGCATCGGGGCCAACAGCATTTGAAGCATGGCCAGTGCTTTTTGTTCACACCGCTGTAGGAACTCTTGCGGTACGCGCCTGGCCCTGCAGAAATATCAACCGCAACCGAATCAGACATAACTATATGTAATATCTAGTATTATAAGATATATTTTGTTTACCCTGAAGACTGTTGCGGGCTTACCGAGCAGGTCATAGCAGTTAATTTGAATCTATTCAAAGAGAGAACACTATGACAATTAAATGGATGTCCGAGAAGCGCGTAACATTCAAGGGAATAGAGGCGTCGCAAACTGGTCTCATCGATCGCTCGACATTTTTAAGGGATTATGGCTCTATAATTTACCGATCTCAATTCCGACGCCAGTCGTTTAAAACCCAAGTATTCCTGAACCCTGAGCTTGATTTCCCAAGAACCCGCCTAACGCATGCTATCGAAGTGGAACAAGTTGGACGACAACTGGCAAGGTACTTTGCTGGAAAAATCCCAGAACGGTTCTCTAACGTTCCCGATGGTTTCGCGCGGGATTTTGAAGATCTGGTAGCCGCAGCATCCCTGGCACATGACATAGGGCAAGCGCCATTTGGGCACAAAGGTGAAACCGTCCTCAATGAACTCATGAAGGACAGAGTGAAAGGGCAAGAAACCAATCACTTTGAAGCCAACAAGCAAAACGTTCGCATCCTTCTGGGAAGTATTGCCAGACAACCATTCGGGGTGACTTGCGCCCTTGTAGATGCCGTAATGAAATACAAAGCGAGTTCCTTTGAATCAGAAGCAAAAAAATACCCAGGACACTATTGTCATGAAAAGGGTATAGTCACTCAGATTTTTGAAGAGAACAATACGCTCCGACTGCGGCATCCAGCCTGTTACATCATGGAGGCGGCAGATGATATTTCGTACATTTCTGGCGACATTCAAGACGCATTGAAACTCGGTTTAATAACTGAAGGCGCAGCCGAGAACATTCTGACCAATATCCAACGTCTCAATCCTGACTTTAGTTTCGTCAGCCAAACCTGGGCCGCAATCCTTAGGGAGTGTCAAAGCGAGAATGATTATGCAAAAGTCTTAACTTACGTTCTTCGATCTCTGGTAAAATCGTGCCGAACCAATCTTGAAGGATTTATTCAGTCGGTATCCAAAGGCACCGACATCAATGAGCTACCAGCCTTGATGGACAGATACTTCAGTGAGAAAAAATGTGATCTGAATATATTGTATGCAAATCATTCTGAAAATCTCAAAGAAACCAAGAAGAGAATATATAAAGACCATATTTTGATGGATTCAGAAATCGCCAGAAATGAGATTCTGGCAGAAAAAGTCATCCGCGACTTGTGGAATGCTGCATCGGAAAGCCTCCTAAAGAAGGACTTTGAAAAACAAGGTCTCTTCAAACTAATGCCCGTCCATGTTCAAAACCACATCAAAGCCGCTCATCAGAATCAAGACTATGAAAGTCAAAAATATCAGATCGTAGCTGACTATATTTCTGGAATGACAGACCGCTATGCAATCAGCATATGGCGTAAGATATTTGATCCCTCTACGCTTAAATTCACCTAGATCAACCGAGAAATAGAAGGACTGTTCCGATCCTTCCATATTCTCCTAAATTCCACAGCACCCCAATTGTCGATGAGTCGGCTTTCGGAAGCAGAAGCACCAATATCTCGCTTAAACGGGCCAAGTCTTGATGCTCCGCGAATCCACGCGGGTGGCTTTTGGCCCAATCCGTGAATTGGGTTCTGATGTCCTGGAGCAGACCTTGCGGTCAGTAGGGACCATCAGCACGATGGCGAGACAGGAACGTGATTTTTTGTCCAGATAGAACCGGCCTAGGGTATCCCCGCATCGACCTCAAAAAAAACATGGTATCATAATGATTCCTTGTAGGGCCTCATGGCCAGGGCAAAGGAAATTGAGTCCGCTATCCAAAAACCCGCTTCCCAAAAAAACCCGCTTCCCAAAAAAACCCGCTTCCCGAAAAAAACCGCTTCCCAAAAAACCGCTTCCCAAAAAAACCGCTTCCCAAAAAACCCGGGAAAACCCATCGTGATAAACTCTATTGTGCACAATATGGTTTCGGATTCTTGAGAGCCGACTTTGTGATCGACCTGCGTTGACCAGCAGCCTATCTGGTCCGAATCCTGGCACACAGGTGGCTACTACGGTAGTCCCTTTTAAGAGCACCAGGATTTTCACTGCACCTTCAAATTTTTCAAAATTCAATCGCCCAGAAAAAATTAACCTAAGCGGAGTTGAAAGGTCCAGAAGCATGTGCCACCATTTTCATTTACAGCCAAAGCATTGAACCCCTCAGGTGAGTCTAAAAAAAATGGGACTTCTGGATGAACTTCCTGCAGATTGGCGTGAAAAAATAAGTGAACGGGTTGATCCAAAGGATATTCAAAAGATCGAAAGAAACCTTGCGTATGCCGGAAAAATTTGTCCTGAAAGGGATGATATCTTCAAAGCGTTTCATCTTTGCCCGTTTGAGAGTGTGAAAGTCGTCATCGTTGGGCAAGATCCGTATACGCGTGGTGAGGCTACAGGCTTGGCTTTTGCAGTGAAGCGGAAAAAGAAAATCCGCCCAAGCCTTAAGAATATCTTTCGTCGTATCGAAGCCAGCACTGGCACACGGCCACAGGATACTGAACTCGAAGGCTGGGCGCAGTAGGGGGTACTGCTCCTGAACTCGATCCTCACGGCGGACTTCGGAGCGGGGAAAGCAGGATCTCATCGCCATTGGGGATGGCAAGCGATGACTGGAGCCGCAATTGATGCACTGAAGTAGAAAAGCAGTCCGGTAATATTTCTGGTATGGGGCCGACATGCTGAAAAGGTTGTTGGAGATGTTCTAAAGCCGCATGAGGCGCTGGTGACCAGCCATCCGTCACCCAAGTCCAATCGCAAAGGCTTTTGCGCCTCTGATCAATTCTCTCGAACGGGTAGATTTGTGAACTGGAAAGCATGAGCAATATATCCAAGGAGTGACCTTGATGAACAGTGATCTCAATCGAGCGGCCTGTTTGCGAATAGTACAGGAAATCGAAGCAGACTATCAACAAGCACCAGGGCTAATCCTTACGGAAAATGACCTTCAATGCATTCTGCATTCGCGTCTCTCGCAGGCTTTCACAAGGGGGAGAACTGTGGAAGGATACAGAGCCTCTCCAGTCCACGGCGAGGTAAGCTGGTACGACCAGGATGAACGACTGGCGATAAAACCTGACATATCAATTTTTGAAACCGAGAACCTGCAGCTATTCGATCGGCCAGGGATGAAGCTTCCAAGCAAAGGCTTCGCTGGAAGAGGTAGTGCGATCATGTTCGAGTTAAAGTTTTTTCGCTTTGTGAAAGGGCCATCCAAGTCTCAACTTGCTGGCGTTTGGAAAGATTTGGAAAAAATCCAGGGATTGTTTCAGCGATTACACCGCCAAGGACCTACAGGTATGGTTCATTGCTTTTTTGTGGTATTTAGCAAGTCAAGTATTGGTGAGGAGCAGATAAGCCAGACCTTTCACGATTTTAGTCGGACTTCGACCAATGCCTTTCGGGATAACGTCACGTTTAGAGCCTGCACCGGTAACGCAGAAATCCATACGCAACAGCGTCGTCGGCATGGCGAAGGTGCCTAACTTCCAGGGGATGAAGATAGGGGAAAGCGGCATTCACATGGAGAAACGAATATGAAAACCACTAAGTCGGGTTTCACTGAAGCGCAGCGCTTACAGTTCAGAGCAAAATTGATGGAAATGGTCGTGGCATTTTCGGAGGAAACAAAACACCCACCCGAGGCTGTAGTTCTTGAACTTCGCTATTTTCATGAGGGAGCGTCTAATCCCTATCGGACAAATGCTTCAGCCAAGGATAAAAAGGCAAGCCTGGAATTCCACCAAAACAAATGTCAGGGAGCCGAATGTGGATGTTCTTTGGTGGGAAAGGAAATCCACTACCATCATAAGAAACGTGGTTTCCCAGGGCAGCACGAACCAGAGAACTTGGTGCCAATGTGTATTGAATGCCACGATAAAACTCATGGCGCATCAAAAGGCAGCCTATCAAAGGGATCTATGAAACGCTCGAAGTAGTCTCGATTAAATATTCTCAATTGCAAACGTCTATTGAGCAGGATCAGTTGCCAATGCCTAAAGAACGACAGCGAGTGTATTTCGATGGGGCTGAGAACTGGGACAACGATCCCCGATTCGTGACTCGCTTAGATCACGCTTTTGGGAGAGTTCACCAGTTCATTTTCCATCCTAGAATTGTCCTCTTGCTTATCGTCATGTTTTTCTTCAGCCTATGCTTTATAATTTATCCTCTGGACCCGAAGCGTCTGGCCGATTGGATCGTTGGTGCTGTTGGGACCAGCTTTTTAACTTACGTCGGCCTCGTCATCACAGTGTTCTGGAACCTGGATTCGGTTTACGGCAGAAAGTGGCAACTCTTCTACGAACAGTGGTATGAAGTAAATAGGATGCAACCTGGCAATGCGCAGGATGAGCAGTTCTGCAATCTGAACATGGACATCATCACAATGAAACTGTGGGGAGATCCAGCTATCTCTGCAACTTTCAAAGAAGACCTGGAAGTAGCGATTCGCAATGTTTTGAAGGATTCCCCTGAAACCGATGTCGAGAGTGCCATAAATAAGTTGCGTCGGAGGGAAATGGATGTTTATGAAGCCCACGACTACTTTGCAAGAAGTTGCGCAGAAGCTGATTCTGAATACTACGAAGAGCATATAGACTCAGGTTCATCATCTGACGGAAGCATTGGTTTGTCTTCCAACCGCAGACGCATGATCTGTCAGAGGAAACTCAAAAAACCCTTCTCATTCCGGCCCACTCATCAAAAACAGCACACCTAAATCATAGCGCATTTTTTTAAATGTTATTTGAGGTCAAGCCGGAGGTCAATCCGATCCAAGCCCGGTCCATAACCATCAGGTTTCCTGCTCACCACCTCGAATCCAAGGCTTTGGTAAAAACCCAGACTGTGCTGGCTGGTGTCCATGATGATTGCATTGGCTCCAGCCTTCTTTGTCGCATCCAGGCGCTGCGTAAAAAGAAGCCGACCAACGCCCTGGTGATGGACATAACTGCAAACTATACCCCGTGCCAGTTCAGCGACATTTTTTTCTATTGCAAAACTAAATCAGACAAGCAGACCTGATGTTGGCCATTTGTCACGATGAACTACGGGTACTGGCCTTCCTGAAGGTATTTCAAGAACCCATCGCGTTCGTGTGCTGCGAAATATTTTGGGCAGTTCCAGTCGAAGATCGCGAGGCACTCGCTGAGGCGGGAGCGACCTGTCTAGCCGGCCACGGCCCTACTCTCACGTTGCTATGATTATTTTTCTGAAAACCTTAGCAAGGACTTTCCAAACAATTGTGCTGCCACGCTCTAATTTAAAATACGCTCACGGTATAATGCTATCAAAAATATATTGAATAGCCTCGTTCTCAGAATATTTCGCAAGACCTGTGATTGGGTCTTTTGTTCAGGCGGTTTTCGTCCATATAGAGCGAATAGCCATTGTTAGCCAGAAAAAACCAAGCAGCAAAGATAGCCGTGCGTTTGTTACCATCCATGAAGAATTGGCCCTCTGCGATTCGATACAACAAAAGTCCAGCCATTCTCTCAATTGGCAGATGCATATATCCTGCTTGCGACTGATAGAAAATCCCCGCAAGACAGCCACTCAAATCCCCGGCTCTTACAAGCCTATGCTGCTGTTTGCAAGCAGGGTCTTTTCGGTGCACATCCTCAATTGCTCGGCGGTTCAGGCCTTCCACCTCCCGGGACTGGAGTTCGATGAGCCTTATCATTTTGCCAGTTTGTCCATGAGCGAACTGTTATCCCGCAGAAACTTGTCCATTTCATCATCTGTTACAGGTCCCCTTTGCTGAGCCGTAAGGCGCAAACGAGGATCTATGAGCCACGCTTCTAGAGCTTGATTCATGATGAAAGTGAACGAAAGGCCTGGGTTCTTTTGGATAATGTCATCGACCTTCTGAGCAAGATCAGGGCTGATATTAAAGCTTTTCTTGATGGGCATATTCATAACCGAAGCTCCTTCCACCACCAGATCTATCAGTATTATCGGGTAATATCCAGTAATACTTTAGAGAATCCCAATTAACTCCATTTTTTCAATAACTTAATGAAATCCGAGAAAGGGGGATTATCACCTGACACCCTGCGGGCCTTGTGGGGAGCTTTGGACAAGCGAGAAAACGTCTGAAAGGTCTTTGCATCTTCCTGCAGTAGGCGGATTCATGTTTCCGTGCAGCCAGACCTATACGACTTTGGCGAGAGACATATCCACATAAAGCGCTCGCGGCAGGACCATCTTCAAAGTAAACGCCACGTGCTCGGGATCCTTGACATCCAGAAGCTCAATAAAAAGCCAACCGCCCTGGTCCTGCAGGAATGTGCGAACGGCGTCCATTCCAACACCACGACCGGAGATTTCGCTGACTTCATCTTTGGTGGAAAATCCTGGCTGCACGATCAGGTCGGCTATGATCCTGGGATCCTGAGTATCTTCTGATATGAGGCCTCGCTCGACGCCTTTCTCCAGGATGCGTTTTAAGTTCATCCCGCGGCCATCATCCGCGAAGTAAATCACGAGGCCGTCGGCCTCGCACGAGACACGGAACTTGATATGTCCCGTCGGGTCTTTGCCAGCAAGGAGGCGCTCGTCCGGCTTTTCCAGACCATGATCCATGGCGTTACGGAACAGATGGAGGAGACAGCTATGCAGAACATCACCGGCTTTCTCCATCAACCAGACCTCGCCCTCGTCGATGAGAATGCTCGGCATGTGTTTGCCCAGATCACGCGCCATGGAATCCAAACCGGGTTTCAGCTCATCGACGATGTGCGAGAGGCGAACCGAACAATGCGTCACCAGGAGGCTTCGGGTTGTATTGAGAGCGTCCTGTTCCGTATGATCCAGATGCCCGGTTTGAATCAGTTCCAGCTGATTGATGGCCCGCTCGACGACTCGCTTCGACATTCGGATATCACGTTGCTCCAAATCCCATCCAAGCTTTTCTTCAGCCAGCTTAAGATAGGTTTGAAGAATGAATTCCAGCTGATCAATCTCAAAAAGCAGAGATTCTTTGTTCCAGCGGCTCAAGTCCTGCCGGAGTTCGACATAAGTCTGTTCAACCATATGGCTGGCATCGGCGAGGCTCTTCAGTTGATAACTGCGAGCACCGCCTTTCAAAGTGTGCATATTAACAAAGAGCCGTTTGAGAAGTTCATGCCCCATCGCGCTTGCATCCAGCAGCAGGGTCCTGTTCTCTTCAATGAAACTGCGAGCCTGCTTCGTAAAGCGCTGAAAGCGGTCTTCCGGCACATTCAGCACTTCCAGCAGCATGCGAAGATCCCGATCCTTTTGCTGGGCCTCGCGCTGAAATCCTCGAATATCCGTGACATCCCGAATGCTCACCAGGAGCTTCTCGATTTTCTGACTCTTGTCCAGGATAGGCGCCCAGTCCACTTCAAGAATCCGGTCCAGCGCGGCCTGGGGGATGGTGAGGCTGATTTCTTTGACAAGGTTGCCTTCATTCAATCCAAAACTGAGAACGTCCTCGCCCAGGCAGGCTCGGATAGCCTCGCGGACTTGATTTTTCTCGTCAGCGGTCAGATTGCTGGAATCCAAAAGCAGCTCGTCGATCGTCCGATCCGTGACATCACTCCTGGCGAGCAGCTGCTCAAGATAGGCTGAAGTTTGATCATCCGATTTCGAATTGGAGGCGCGTAGGGAAAATATCCCTTGTCGAATGCTGCTCAGTATGGATTTGATATCCCGAGTCTGGCGATCGACTTCGTCGCGGAGCTGGCGGCTCAGATGCTCAGCTGTCCGAAACGCCGAAGCGAAGCGAATCCCCACGATCTGACTCTGCATGAAAAGGAAGATGGCGAGACCATACTGTGTGTTCACGATGGATCCCGGCAGGATGCCCCGCGCGATCAGGACATCAAGAGTCGTCGCGCCGACGAGACAGAAACAGCCAATCAGCGAGAATACTCCTCCGAGCTCGCGCGACCAGGCGGCCCGGGCCGCAGTGATCACAACCATGGCACATCCGCTGAGAAGGATGATTTGCCCAAGGAAAGCCGTCCTGGAAAATACACCTGTCGGAGTCAGAAAGACAAAGGCTCCATAGAGGAGGCAGACCAGCGTCAGGGTTAGAAACGCACGGAGCGAAAGGTGTGACGCGAAAGTTTCGCGTAGAAATCCCGTGATGAAAATAAGAGGCAAAACCATCGAGCTATAGAAAGTCTTGTACTGGACATCCAGATTGAACTGTCCAGGTCCATCGAAAAAGAGCGGGCAAAGGCTTCTCCAGACGACGATCACGCAAAAGATGCAAAGATAAAGACTGGCCTTATCCCGGCGGTTTCGCATGAAAAATGTAAGGTTATAGAAGGCCAAGGCCAGGATGATGCCGCTGATGATCGTGGAAAGCGTGCGTTCCTGCAAAGCCTCTTCGATTTCCTGATGCATTTCATTCAGGACCGGGGCCGGTGAAATCCCTCCTTTGGAAAAATGGAAGTTGCTCATCTGAATAAGCACATAAAAATCTTCCGTATTCCGAATCGTGAGATGGGTCGGCGGCAGAGTCTGGATATACGGAATGGAATGCTCTGAATCCACCCCCGGCTGCCCCTGGTTGATGACATTGCGTGTGGCGACAGGATCCGCGACATTGAAAACGAGAATGCGGGAGCTGGCGTGGAGGCGCGTCCGTGATAGGCTTGGTAAAATTTGCTTCGCGCTGCCTTTCACGCGCAGAAGAAAAGTGCCATATCCTTGCATGGGCAAGGGCTCGCCTTGGGCACTGCGAGCATCCGCAAAAAATCCTGGTATTTTGATGCCTACGGCCTCGTTTTGAAGCTCGGCCCAATCCCGTGACGCCACACTCTCCGTCAGAAATTGATTCCAAAAGAAGAGCCATTCTCCATCGAGACTGATAGCCCCATCCACGGAAAAGTCCCACTGGCTGAGGTCCAGGACTCCGCTCACAGCACGGGGCGCTGTGTGGTTCCTCTGATGGGACGACCGCGACGTGAACCACACCAATCCCCAAAGGAGCAGTGCAGGTGGCAGCAAAATGCGTAACATGGGAAGAATTTTCACGGGTACGCCCTCTGTCATGATCATACCATGAACTCTGGCGTTCCTATTCCCGCTTCCCCCCTTCGTCATGCCAAACTGCGGATGACCGTATGCCGTAGAGCTGACCCTTCCAAGCCCCACAAAATGATCGCCCAAAGAATTAATTCATGATGAACAGGCACGCGGCATCTTCCATTATCTTTTCAAGCACAGACGGAGCCGCGACTGCATGAAGCCCGCACAAAGCCCGATTGCTCACGGCAGCACATCCTTTGTTAAAACGCTTAACAAGCAAAGTTTGACTTCAATGTGCGCACTGGATACTTGTCAGCCATCACTCTCAAAGCAGGACTATTCGAGCCCTGCATTATGAGGAATCTTCATTACAGAGGTTTTATTATGACAATTCGTGCGGCTTTTTCATGGGTTTTTGCGAGCTGGGTGGGCCTTACGGGGCTTGCGGTTCAAGGACAGGCGGATGTGCTGGTGAAAGCGGAGAAGCATCCGGCTGGTGAGTTTCTTTCCACCAACTGGACCTTTTATAACGACACCACACTCCTTTGGAGCATTAACGGCTACAGCGACTCCATCTTCTTTGGAGCCGGCACCCAGGTGGCTTTGCCCTATAACGCCAACTACACGTTCGCCAATAGTGCGATCATCAGCTACGACCAGCGCAAACTTTACGAAGTACCAGCCGGCATGACACTGAAAACACCGGACTACGTCCCCACTCGCCCTGAAACCCGTCCACCTCAAGAACCCGCGGATCCTGCCTACTGCATCGAATATAAGAATGGCCGCGGCGTTCACTGCCTTGTGGAAACCAATGATCCACAGCATTCCGGTGGCTATGCGTCGGTGAACGTTTCCGTCTCAGGATCCGGCTCGGGCTCGGGCACCGCGACGGTTGAAGGCTGCAACGCCATCGCCACCGGCTCGGCTGTTGTGATCGGATACGGCAGCGCGCATGTGGAATCCACAGCCGTGGCCTGGGGTTGCCGTCAGAACTGAATATTTTCCATGAAGTTCGCAGCCGGATGCGCGAGGCGGGCTACGGTCGCCACAAGGTCAAGAGCATCCAGAGGTTTGGTGAGATGCGCATCGAAGCCGGCCCTCTGGGTATGCTGCCGTTCATCGGCCATGGCATGCGCCGTCAGAGCCACAATCGGCCTGTGAAAGCCGCGCTCGCGGAGGATTTGAATCGCTTGGTAGCCGTCCATCTCGGGCATCTGGATATCGAGCAGGATAATGTCATAGGCCTGTGACATGGCCAGTTCAATCGCGTGAACGCCATTGGCGGCCGTGGCCACGAGAGCCCCGCTGCGAGCCAGAAAACTTTTGACCAGGAAAAGATTGTCCGGCGAATCATCGACGGCCAGCACACGCAGGCCCCGCAACTGAACCGAATCAAGCGGCACGGGTGCAGGGCTTTGGGCCTGATCCTCGGTGGTCTGCGCTTCATGGGCCGAGAATTCCACGCAGAAGATCGAACCTTTCTCCGGTTCCGTATAGGGAATGCTGATGCGCCCACCCAATGCCTCGGCGAGCCTCTGCGAAAGAGCCAGACCAAGGCCCGTGCCTCCGAATTTTCGCATCGTCGTCTGATCGGCCTGCGTAAACGGTTGAAACAGTCGCGCGCTCTGCTCCGCAGTCAGGCCGATGCCGGTATCACGGACCTCGATCTTGAGGCGCCACTGGTCAGCAGTTCGCGCCGCCTCGATAATCAGATCCACGCGACCTTTCGGAGTGAACTTCACGGCATTGCTCACGAGGTTGACCAGGATCTGCCTTAAACGCAGGGGATCCGACGCAATGCGTTCAGGAACACCGGGCCTGATATCGGCCGTCAGAAGAAGATGCTTTTCATGCGCGCGCTCTTTAAGAAGCGCGAGGACGTCCTGAATCAGCGTCGGCAGCGAGAAATCGAGCACATCCATTTCCAGGCGCCCGGCCTCGACCTTGGCCAGATCCAAAATATCATCAATGATGCGCGTCAGAGCCTGGCCGTTGCGGACGATGGTATCCACAAAAACTTCCCGCTCGGACTCAGGCAGATTGGGGTCGCGAAGCAGCGCGCTGAAGCCCAGGATCGCCGCCAGGGGCGTGCGGATCTCATGGCTCATGTTGGCGAGAAAATGGCTCTTGGAAAGACTCGCGGCCCGCGCTTCATCCCGGGCCTTCACCTTATCCGTGACATTGATCGAATGACTGAAGACACCATAGGGCTTGCCTTCGGCATCATGGATGCGCGTTACGCTGAAATCCACGAAGCAGTCTTCCAGGGGCCCACCCAGTGAGCGGGAGAACCTGGATTGAAATTCATGGGCCGTGAAGGTTTCGCCGGTTTCAAAAACCCGGCGCAGAATGTCGACGATGGGCTGGTTGATCAGCTCCGGCATCGCTTCGGTCAAGGGCTTTCCGACAAATTTTCGATTTTGGAAAAAAAACTCGAACTGCGGATTGACCAGTTCGAAAATAAAATCAGGCCCTTTCCAAAGCGCCATCGGCGCTGGCGAATCGCGGAAAATCACTTCAAATTTATGTTTCTCCGCGGCGAGCTTCAGCTCGGCTTCTTTCCGTTCGGTGATATTGCGTGACGTTCCGAAAAAACGCAGAGGCTTGTTTTCATCATCGCAGGTGATTTCACCCTGCACCTCGATCCAGACCAAACGCCCATCCGAAGGTCTTATGACCCGGCACTGGGCCGCATAAGGCTCACGATGCATCACAGCCCGCCGACCTTCGACATGAGTGGCCTCACGATCGTCCGGATGGATCATACTTTCCAGCTCATCCGGCGTCAGAGTCTCGGCCTCGGTTCCCCAGTCGAGCCGCATCTGTCGATTCAGATGAATTACATCCTGCTGCAGATCCCAATCAAAGAAACCAACCTTGGAAACCTTCATCGCCCGATGGAGCTGCTCTTCGGTCTGCCTGAGCCTTTTTTCGCTGCGCTCACGCTTCGTGCGATTCACGACCCTATCGGTCACATCATAATGCACGGCGATCACGCCATGAGCCGGCGCACCCGCCTCGCCGAGCGGGAAATAACTGATATCCACCCAACGGAACTGGCCTCGGGGATCAAGGGATGGTGGAACGGCCACCTCGTTCGCATAGCAGGGCATGCCGGAGCAATAGACGTTTTCGATGATGGGCAGGTAATACTTCAGCTCATCTGGCGCAAAAATTTCATCAAGGGTCTTGCCCAAAACAGAGCGGCCGATGAAACTTTCATAAGCATGATTGGCAAATGTGATAAGTTTTTCAGCACCGGACAAAATGCAGACCGGCGTGGGAACGAGCTGGAAAAAATCAAACAAACGCTGCTGAGTAGCGTGTTCGATGTGCTCATGGGTGGCAGCAGCAGCCTCCAGATAACGGTCCAGAAAGCGATGCATGCGATCGCTCATGATACGTCCTGGAAGGAAACGGCTCAGCACAGCCCTCAGAAGGCTGAGTTCGCTGATGAGAGACGCCAAAGGCAGCTTCATCCAGGCAGGAGGAGGCACACATTCACGGTGATCCTCATGATCCAAAGCGTCAAGCAGACAATCGAGCAGCTCAGGGAGAGCAGGCGCAAGGCACGACGCTGGAATGCTGTGCGCCTGCAGCGTCTCGGTAAAATCGGCTAGAATCTGGTGCTTCATCGGCCGCAGAAGCGCGGCAGCACTTGGACTGCTGATGGGCTCTTGCGATTCCATGACCCCTCTCCTCCACATTCTCCGTACCCTGACGCTGGTTCTAACAGAAAAGCGGTCAGCGGGGAATCAAAGGGTTCAAAGTCGGCCCGTGTTGAATCGCTATTCCAAATGGACTTCTCGCAATTTTTCCAGGATTTCAGGGGCTTAATGGAAAAAGATTCACAAAGGCCGCAAGCGAAGCGGCACTGGACTTATGAATTCGCTTTTTTACTCTGCATTTATGTTGGCTTACACCAAATGCCCAGGCTGCCTCTGTTTCTTTTGGCCGGAACCCTTTGATTCAAGACGATCGAAGGCTGAATAGATCCAGGATTTCAGGGGGCTGGAGGGCATGAGAACGGTACGAACATTGCTCTTTTTGAAGGACAGTCAAGCCTGGCGAGGGAACTTATCATGAAAAAGATCAGCGGTGATTTTATCCGTTCGGTGGAACAGAAGACGGAAAATAGCTGCGCAGCCTTCTCGGGCACGCGCGTCGACCTTCTGCAGACACTGCTGGGAAACCTTGCCCTTCATCCAATCGATACTCCCACCGCGGCCCTGGAAGCCTTTTTCACGGTCCTGAAAATCATGGACCTCGATATCAGCCTGCAGGCCCTGAAAGAAAGGGACAAGCAGCAGCTGAGGGAAACGGCGGAGCGCTGCCTTCTTTTCTGTCAAATTCAACCCGTCTCCTCGCAGAACAGCTGGCTCTATTCCAAACTCCACCTGAAATTCGCCGAGCATAAACTCCAGGGCGGGGCCCACTGGGAAAGTTTCGTGCACAGCATGATCGCTGATCACATGGGGCGGGATGGTCGCGACTGTGTGGAGCTCTCACCGCTTTTGCGAGGCACTCAATCCTGGCGTCTTGGTCATATCCGGGTCGCGCAGGTGACCCTTGCCGTCTACGATCACGATGTGCCCGAGGATCGCGAGGAGCATTGGCAGGCGATGCGTCTTCTCCTGCGCCTTCAGCGTTTGAGCGGGGACGCGGAGCAGCTCGAAGCCCGTCTTCACCTTCTGCAGAATATCTTCCGCCAGGACGCAGATAAGGCTCTGGCCTTGGAGTACGAGGAAGCTGTCACGCACATGCGTCAGACCGGAGATCCGAAAAACCTGATGCTCTGCCTGAAGCGGAACAAGAATAAGCTCGATCCTCTGGATATGTTCCTGGGTCAGCTCTGGCTCTTCGCCTCGAAGCAGCGTGAGCCCTGGAAGGATTTAACCGGTTCAGTTCGGCAAAAGGCCAAGGAAAAAACCGAAGCGCTCTATCTTTTGGAGAGCCAGGCCAGTCGACTCGTTCAATTCATGGAGCAGCTCTATAACTCCGATCTGGCCATGCTGCATAAGATCGAAAGGATCGGGCGGCATCTGAAGGATCTTCATGAGCTGGCCGATCCGGAACTCTCACTCGTCTTCCTGGCCGCCGTGATCCGCTGGCTCTACCGCGGTCGCCAGAATCAGTTCGCGACTGTCCTGACCGATGAATACCGTGCGCTGTCGCTCCGTTACTCCGATGGCCAGACCGAAGATGGACTCGGCCTGATCAATGAGATCGTGAACGTTCTGCCGGTCGTGTCCAGCCGCAATGATGAGCAGGATGATCATCAGCTTTATGTCGGCCGCACCCCGCGTATTCTGAAAATCACCCGGCTCATGGCGCGCTCGGCGTATATTTCCTCGAAAATGCGAGGCCCGGCCCAGGAGCATGTGCCCGAGGAATTCTTGCATGAGCTGGAAAAGGCCATGGGGGAACTCAAAGGTCCCATCATGAAATTCGGGCAAAGGCTGGCCTTCAATGGTCGCCTGACGCCGACTCACCGCGAAATCATGCAGAAGATACTGTCCACCGCTCCTGCCCTGCCCTTTGCCGTGATGCAGGAACGCCTGGAAAAAGATCTGGGCAAAAGCATCGACGACGTCTTTGCTGAATTCAATACGACCCCCATAGCCGTCGCCAGTATCGGCGAGGTTTTCCGCGCGCGTCTGCACGATGGCCGGGACGTGGCTGTGAAGGTGAAGTATCCCGGCATTGAAAAAATCGTGCGCACGGATATGTTTCTCATGAAGCTCCTGACCCCGTTCTATCGAAATTATTTGGATGGTGATGAACTCGCCCGCGTCCTGAAGGAAGTCGAGCAACGCTTCTATCGAGAATGCGATTACGTGCGTGAAGCGCGGCAGCAGATGGAAATACGCCAGCTCTTTGCCCATGAACCGGGCTTCATCATCCCGGCGGTGATCCCTGAGTACAGCACGGAGAATGTGCTGATGACGGAATACGTCGACGGCCCACGGATGGATCAGTTCATCCGCGAAGCGAGCCAGGAAGAGCGCAACGCAATGGCTGCGCGTTTTTTCAAATTCTCCGTCCTTGGCCCGATGAAATACGGCGTGATGCACATAGATCCGCATCTTGGAAATTTCCTCGTGCAGGGCGATAAGCTCGTGATCCTGGACTTCGGTGCTGTCTATCATCTGCCGCAGAATCTTCTCGAAGGCTATCGGCGCTTTGAACACTTCAGGGCCGGTGGCAACATTCCGAGCCTCTATGAACAGATGGTTGAGCTGCGGCACATCGATCCGAAAGCCGTGAGCCTGGAGCGCTTCAAGGAACGCATCGGCCCCATACTGATCAATCCCGTAGCCGATGATAGCGTGCGACCCTATGTGATGCCGGGGCAGATGACGCTTCAAACCTATCTTCAGGAATATGGCAAGGAAAAGGTCCTGGCTGTGGACGACACAACATTCTTTCCGGTGATCGTCTGGAGTTATTTGCCCGACATCTTCACCTGCTTCGGTGCGGAACTGAACTGGCATCAGGAAATGAAAACCATTCTCGGGGAAATTTGATCTGTCTTTATCGGCGCTTGACAGGGGTTCTGACGGACGTTTATCAGGACCAACTGTCAAGCCCCCTAAAATCCCCAGAAAGATCAGCGCTTTGATTCGCGAAGCCAGTTCCGGCTGCTGCCGCTGCTGCAAAGGCCCACCGCGCTAAACATCCATTTTTACAGCCTTACCGGGACGGTTCTTTTATTGCAACTCACTCCCTACAACATTGTTTGGGAGATGCAAGCATGCAAAGACCATGGGTCGTGGCTACACTCTTTTGCTTAAACGCAGCAGCCGCTGGGGCGTCCCCTGCGAATCTTCTGCCGGTCGCTCAAAAGCTGCCGATCACACCGGACAACTTCTGTCTTGGGGCGCAGAATGTTCTGAAAACGGCGAAGCAGGTTTTAACGGATGAGCTGGCGGTTCTTTGCACGGGGAATACCGCCACGACGCTCTTTAAAAACCTGATCGCCGCGCCCTATGCCGGCACCGGAACACCAGCCCTGACCCAGGTCTTTGCCCCACGGGCCGATAACAATGCCAGGACCAGTGAAATCATGGTGGCCTTTGCCATGCGCATTCCCAAAACAGCCGTGAATACGCTTTTGGTCGAGGAAAAGCACGCGATCGTGCCCTATGATTCGGAAGCCCAGCCGCCGCCCTTGGGCAATCAGCTCGCGAATATGAAGATGAGCTTTCAGTTCATGGAGCCGCCCAAAAATGAAGGGGATGCGGATACCACTTTTGCTTTGCAGCAGACCGTGGACACCCGGAGCGTCGCCGTGAACTTCAAGGATGTCAGCAACCATGAGCTGAGACAGTATATTCTGCATCCTGATAACTTTGATTTCTTCATGGCCGGCCGCACGCTTGTGGCCCCTACGGAACAATTCAAAAAATCAGTCGTGGTCCGGGGTTTCATGACTGATCCCGCTGATGCCACCAAAACCCTGGTCGTGACCGTGGCGCATTTTCTGATGAACAGCCGCGATCAGCACGAGCAGCTGGTGCTGGCGTTCAGCAATTTTCTGACGACCGACGTCAGCAAGCTCTATCAGGAACAAATCAAACCTTAACGAGGCAAGCGAGGGAGCATATATGTCAAGGTTTATGAAGTATGGAGTCAGCCTGGGGCTGATGATGCTGTGCGCCTGCGGGAAAAGCAGCAGTTTTGAAGGACAGAAAAAGGAAGGCGCGGCGGCAGGAGCTGAAACCAGTCCGGCGGGCGGCAATGCTCCTGGGTCGGCGCCAGCCGAGAAGCCCATCATTCCCATCAGCGTGGGGGATCGTCCGATTGAACAGGTTCTCTGTGAGGATGGTTTCAAACTCCTGAAGCTGATCGAGAAAAGCAGCAGCCTGAACGAGGATTTCAGCCTCGCCTGCACGCCCGATAAAACCACGGCCCTGTTTCAGGAGCTGATCGGCAAAGCCTATGCAGGGACAGGTGATCCCAATGTGAAGCTGGTTCAGTTCAAAGTCGGTGATCTCTTCGTCACCCGCATGATCGTGGCTTACGCGATGAAAGTGCCTTTGGCGGATCCCAGCATGTTCTACTCCCTGAAGGTCCATGATGCCCTGGCGTCAGGGATTCAGGAGAAAAACTCCGAGGTCGTGGGCCTTGTGGAATCGAGGAAGAATTTCCCGGGTCGCCGCAGCGTAGAGGAGATCATTCTGAATTATTCCCTGAATAAATCAGAAGGCGGGGGCCTTTTCGATAAACGCCGGACGGAATTCAATACCTATCTCTTGAATGAGTCGAGCACCGATGTGGTGCTGGCCACCGAGGAACTTCTGGGGGCCGAGACGAACAAGACCTATCATGATTACAAGGGGCTTTTGCTGGGTCTGAAGGCGGAGCCGGGTTATACCTACCTCGTCTTCATCAATGACTTCACCATTAAAAACCGTATAGATCCTTTGCGCCTGCAGCGGACTCTGATCGCTTTGAGTCAAGGCATGCAAAAGAAAATGTATAACTTCTTCACGAGCAAAGGAGCCCCCAAATGAAACACGCGCATATACTCGTCCTCTTTCTCATGGCCGCCTGCGGGGCTCAAAAGCCCAAGACGGAATCCGTGCCGAAGGCGGCAGCCCAGGCCCCGATCGGAGCCGCCGGGATTGATTACGCGGCGCTTTACTGTGCGAATGCGGTGAAGCTGAAACTCAGGACGGATATCACGACGGAAATCGACCTGATCTGCAAGGACGGCAAGCCCACGGAGCTGATGCAGGAATATCGGACCCGGGCCTTGGCTCAAGAACCGGGGAAGATCGACATCAAATTCCTGCAGCAGAAAAGCACCGAGGAAACCGATCGCTCGGAATTTACCGTGATCTGGGCCTTTCATGTGCCCATCCGGCCCTTCATAGTGAAAGCGCGTCCGCTTTATGATTACATAGCGAAAGGCTATCAGAACGCGGATGTGAGCTTTGCGGTGAAAGCCAACCGCCTCATGGATGCGCCTTTGGATTCGGGCCTTCATCTTTGGACGACGGAGATGGACTACGCCCTGCGCGTGAACGCTCTGCCTTCCCTTGCGATTACCAATGATCGCAAAACGCAGTATAACCTTTACCAGGTTTTGTCCGGTAATGAGGAGATGGGAATGGGTGTGGAGCATCTGGTGGCTTCACCTGATCAGACCTATAAGGTTTCAAACCTGGTGAATTTTTCGTTCAATGATGGGGATGGATATAACGATGGGAAGGGCGGAACGATTGTGATCAATATCCTTCGCTTCGACTTCAATAACCAGGGTTTCCCCAATACTGCGATTGAGACCATGACTTCTGTGGCCCAGGCCCTCGCTAACAATATGTACGAGGGTCTGAAACAGTAGACTCTGCTATTTCCCTATCAACCCAGGGATGCTGCGGTTGATAGGGTTTTTCTTTTTTCCATCACTTCGTCAGCTGCGCGTCCAAGGTGATCTTGGCATTCAGGAGTTTGGAGACCGGGCAATTGGCCTTCGCATCGGCGGCCAGTTCTTTGAATTTCTGCTCGGTGATTTCAGGAATGGAGGCTTCCAAAGTCAGCCTTGATTCCTTGATCGTGAATCCACTGCCTTCCTTATCCATGGCAATGACCGCTTTGGTTTTTAATTCACGGGCCTGAAATCCGGCTTCCGCCAGCTTAAAGGCCAGCGCCATCGAAAAGCAGCCGGCATGGGCGGCCGCGATCAGTTCCTCGGGATTGGTGCCGGGGCCCTGTTCAAAACGGGATCGAAAGCCATAGGGAACGCTCGTGAGGGCCTTGCTTTGAGTGGTGATTTCACCCTGACCGGATTTGCCGTCTCCACGCCAGACGATATTAGCTTCTTTCGTGATCATGGGAATACTCCGTTGTTGAAACCTCGCGGGAGTATCACATGATCCAGAGCCAAAGGCCATGATTCTGGGTGTTATTAGGCAGGATGGGTCTTAATGCGGCGCGGGCAGCTTCGTCAAATCTGCAATGACGTGAAAGCTTTTGCCATGAATCGTGTAGTCCTTGTCTTCGAACGAGAGCGAGAGCTCGCATTCGCGTTCGCATTTCAAGTCGACGGGAATACGGCCATTCAAGGCTTTTCCCGGCACTCCATAAAGCTCGCCGTCGGTCAATCGACCTTTTTTCGGGAGCTTCGAATATTTCGGCTGCCCCACTTTGATGGTGGCGGGCACCGAGACAGGCGCGGCGCCGGCCTGCACGATCACAGCATGACTGAAAATGATTTCCAGCTCGTTTTTACCCGTTTTGACATCGGCAATTTCAGAACCGTGAAAGTCAATTTCCAGCTTCATGCTTATCCCAGGTATTAAAAAAGGTTTCCCTTAAAAATACCCGGCTTCACGAACCCTTGCCACAGCATTTCTTGTATTTCTGCTCGGACCCGCAGGGGCAGGGATCATTGCGCCCGACCTTGACGTCTTTCCGCACGAATGGTTCCTGGTGATGGTGATGCGAACAGCCGGGACCATGCACATGGCCGTGCTCGATTTTTTCCTGGGTTTGTTTCTGCTCTTCCATGGGAGTCTCCTGACTAAAATGGGACGGACCCGCACTCTACCCTGATGCGCCAATGACGGCAAGTCCGAGATAGTGTCCTCTTGGTCACGGCGGCGCTAGGAAGTGACAGAGAGGCGGGTTACAATCGCCGCAACGGAGCTGGTACGAGGCAGAGAGGCGGGTTACACTCGCCCCTCACTTTCTTAAGGTCGGTTAGGATGACGAACATGGTTTCTGAAAAGCGAATACATCCCGGGGTTTGGTTCTCCCTGGTTCTCCTGGCGCTTGGCAACGTTCTCGGCCTGGCGGGAATTGACCTGGTGCTTCCCGCAATCCCCGGGTTGCCTCAGGCCCTGAACGGCACTGCGGCCGAGGCCCAGCTGGTACTCGCGAGCTTCGTGGCAGGAACGGCTGGCGGGCTTCTCCTCTTTGGACATCTGAGTCACCGCTTCGATCAGCGTTGGCTTCTTGTCATTTCCCTCATCCTTTATGCACTGGTGTCCTTCGGCTGTGGGATGGCGCGGGATCTGCCGACTCTGATTGCGCTGCGCTTTGTGCAGGGGGCGAGCGGTTCCGCTGCTGTGGTCTTCAGTCCCGGATTTATTCGGCGAATGCTGGCACCCGACAAGGCCGTACAGATGATTGGATTGATCGGCAGTATTGAATCCTTGGTACCCGCATTCGCGCCCGTCCTGGGAGCTTTTCTTTTGGTGCGCTGGGGCTGGCCTTCGACTTTCCATCTGAGCGCTGTGCTGTCCGGGCTTTTGGCCCTGGCGGCCTTCCTGGCTCTGAAATATCTGCCTGAAGTTCCAGCCATGACCACACCCGGAAGTTATGGGCGCCTTCTGCGTGATCGGCATTATCTGCGTTATGCGCTGAGCCAGGCCTTTGTCCTCGGGGGTCTTCTGACCTTTGTCTTCGGAGCGCCGACAGTGATCGTGCAGAGTTGGGGCGGACAGCTGTCTGACTTTATTCGCATGCAGATGACAGCTGTTTTCATGTATATCCTCGCGGCGAATTTCGCGCAGAAAGCGGTGGCGCGTTTTGGAAGCGAGTCGATGATCCGTTTCGGAACCTGGCTCGCGGCGCTGTCGGGGCTTGCGCTTTTTGTGTATGGCCTTGCGGGCGGTCAAAATCCCTGGATGCTGATTCCGCTCTTTATTCCGATGAATATAGGGCTCGGCCTGCGGGGGCCTCCCGGATTTTTCCAGGCTATCGTGGCAGCCAAAGGTGATGACGCGCGGGGATCCGCCCTGGTGGTTTTGGCCATCATGGGAACGTCAGCCGTGGGCACGGCTCTGGTTGCACCTTTCATTGAACACGGTCTGCCGGCCTTGGGAGCTGTGACCGCAGCCATTACTGTTAGTGCAGTTCTGGTGCTGCGCTGGAAGTAGCCTTCATCGTGGCTTCACTTTTTTCGTATGGACTTTCGCGTGATGGACTCTTAGCGTGCGGGAGCATCATCATCAAAAAAGAGTGGGTCATGGAACGTTATCTAGGCGGACTTGAGCGGCAGTTCTACCAGCAGAATCTGGTGGGCTCGACGAATATATGCACGGTTTTAAGACTGCGTGGTTCTGTGGATAGGGCCCGGCTCATGCGGGCGACACGGGAACTTGGGGATCTGTTCCCGCTTCTCAGGGCTTCGATTGTCGCGGATCCTTATCTGCGTTTCTCGATGACTCACGCGCCAGAGGCTATTCCTTTTTATCAAAAGCCTATGGAAAAGGATGAACACTGGCGGCGGTTATTGGAAAAGGAAATGCATCGGCAGTATGGACCGGGTGAAGGTCTTGCCTGCGTGCATCTCCTGGAAGGTGATAAGACTTCGGATATACTTTTGAGTTTGAATCACGCGCTCGCCGATGGCCTGTCATCAAGTTATCTTTGTCGGGCGCTGCTCCTTCTTTATCAAGGGGAAAAGCTGCCGTTCGCCAAACCATCCTTGCCCATGGAAGAGCGTTTTCCACCCCGTTTTCGTGGAATTCGCGGCTGGTGGTCGGCGTTTCGCTTTATCTTTCAGCTCGGGAAATTGGGGCCTGCCTTGCAGATCGGGGCTGCGGCGTGGACCAGGACGACTCTTTCCACGGGTTTTGTGTTTGATCACGCGCAGGAATTGAACGCGCTGGCTCGGAATCATGGCACCAATCTTTTTGGTGTGTTCTGTGCGCTCGCTCTGCAGACGATGCATGAGCTTTATGGGAACGGCGGAACGCAGAATATTTCGCTGAATACGCCCGTGAGTTTACGTGCGGGTGTGGGTGCCGGGCCGGATGAAGTGGGGCTTTTCATTGCCGGGCATCTGGCGCTTTATCAGCTCCATCCTGAGATGGATGTGTGGGAACTGGCCCGACAGTGTCATGAGACTTTGCGGAAAGGTGTGGAGGAAGAGTGGCCTTATCGTTTGGCTCTGCTGGCCCGCGCGTCCAGGAAACCAAAGCCGCCGCAGGATTCCGCTTATGCGTCCCAGCACCGGCCGACGGTGAGCATCAGTAACCTTGGACGCGTTGATGACTTTCCGCAGATGGATGGGGCCGAAGTTTACGAGCATCATGCGCTGAGTGCGCAGTCGGTGAAGGATCCTTTTGCATTTGTGCTGATCTCCTATCAAAACAGGCTATACGTCGATCTTCAGACCTCTCTTGAAAAGATGGGGGCCGAGGCGGGGCTGTTGATCGTACGACATTTGGAGGCGAAAATGCTGTCGCTGATACCCAGCACAAAAATTGAAAAATCGCGGGCTTGAGCCCTGAGAACGAAATCTTTCATGCTGTGTGGAATAACCCTTGGATCGGATGCTGCTCCGGTTTAAATAGAGAAACTTCATAAACCCCAAGGGGAACAGCATGTTCACGCACCGCCTCATGACCACGATCCTTCTATCCAGCTTTATTCTGCAGGCCTGTGGTGATAGCACCGCAGGTTCCCATAAGCCCGGTCCGGGCGAGGAATTCGATAGCGGCATGTGGTTCGCGGGTGATCCCCAGCGCGACTGGTTTATTGTCAATGGCAGTTATGAAGGCGGATGCCTCGGCGAGGCAGGCAGCCCCCAAAGCGCATTTTATACCAAACCCATCTATACTTTTGATGGCGTGCGCCTGGCTGTGGAGCTGCAGAAGTTTGAAGACTCCGCATGCTCGCGGCCGGTGTTTGTAAGAACGGTGCAGGGCCGACCGGATTTAATTCAAAGGCTGGATGGCGGCAACCGATCCTATATGATGTACAAAGATGTGGGTGTGACTGTTCATCAGGTCTATCTGAGGGCCAGGGATGTGGAACTTTTGAAACGCTATGATATCCCGGGCCCGTGGGAGCCCGAGCGTTTGAATTCGATTCTGCATCTGAAGGAAGACGAGGTTCGAAAGAAATTCGAGGCGATACCCGCGGAAGCTTATAGCGACAGCCTGCGGGCTTCCGGCCTGATGTTCCTTCTGTTTCCCATTACAAGCAATCTCGTGTCCATGACCGTTCGCAACGAGAGGTCCGATCTGATCGTTAAAAGCGGACCTGGAGTCTCGCAGCGTTCGACTGAAGTCAGGTTCAAACGTCGCCCCTGACCTGGAGCGTCACAGCAGTTTCTCAACCTGGGGCGCCAGCTCTTCAGGCTTGACGTCCGAGCGGAAGCGACCGACGACTTCGCCCTTGCGATTGACCAGGAACTTTTCGAAGTTCCATTTCACATCGCCTTTTTCCGGGGCATTCTGAATCAGGTAATCAAAGACAGGGTCAATATCCTTGCCTTTGACGGATGCGCGCTTGGCCAAAGGAAAGGTCACGCCGTAGCGCAACTTACAGAAATTGGCGACTTCCTTATCCGATCCCAGCTCCTGATCGAAGCTCGGTGAAGGAAAGCCGATGACGGTCAGACCTTTGGCTTCGTACTTTTTATAAAGCTTCTCAAGGCCCTCGTACTGACTGGTATACCCGCATTCCGAGGCGGTGTTCACTATCAAAAGAACCTTACCCTTATAGGCGTCCAGGGGCTGAGGCTTGCCCTGAATGCTGGTGTATTTCAGCCCATAGAATTTATCCGAGGCAAAACCCGTCGCGGCCATGAACATAAGAGCCAGAGTCACAAAAAACTTTTTCATCCGAAAACCTTTCGTGAGAGATGCGAGGCTTCATCCACTGGCCACCATCTTAGTCAATCCGCGGAAGGACTGCCAGGATGGAATTCACTTATGCATGATGAAGAACCTGTGCAATGAAGGCTCTCGTGCGTTCTGATTTCGGTTGGGTGAAGAACTCCTGCGGCGCCGCCTCTTCGATGATCTCACCCTGATCCATAAAGATCACGCGATCGGCCACCTGCCGCGCAAAACCCATTTCATGCGTGACGCAGACCATGGTCATCCCGCTGCCGGCTAGCTCCACCATCACGTCCAGGACCTCTTTGATCATCTCGGGGTCAAGGGCCGAGGTCGGCTCATCAAAGAGCATGACGCGCGGGTTCATACACAAGGCCCGCGCGATGGCCACGCGCTGCTGCTGCCCGCCGGACAGCTGCGACGGATATTTATGCGCCTGATCCGGAATCTTCACCCGCTGCAGGTATTCCATGGCCTGGGCTTCGATTTCCTTTTTGGGCCGGCCCTGCACCCAGATCGGAGCGAGGCAGAGGTTTTCCAGGACCGTCAGGTGCGGGAACAGATTGAACTGCTGAAAGACCATACCCACCTGCCGGCGAACGGCTTCAATGGATTTCGGGGAATCATCAAGGCGGACGCCATCGACGGTGATTTCACCCTGATCATGCGCCTCCAGGCGGTTGATGCAGCGAATCAAGGTTGATTTGCCGGAACCCGAGGGACCGCAGATCACGAGTTTTTCCCCGGATTCCACCGTAAGATTGATGCCCTTCAGAGCATGGAAACTGCCAAACCATTTATGAACGGACTGCAACTGCAGCATGAATCTGCCTCCTTAACGAGCCTGCTCCAGACGTTTTTCCAGGCGCAGACTGGTCCGCGACATCGAAAAGCAGAAGAGCCAAAATACAAAACCCGCAAACACATAGCCTTCCATCGCATAGCCCATCCATTCGGGATCGGTGCTGGCGGCCTGAACCATACCCAAAAGATCGAACATGCCGATGATAAGGACAAGGCTGGTATCCTTGAACAGACTGATAAAGGTGTTCACGATCCCAGGAATCACCTGACGCAAAGCCTGCGGCAGCACCACAAGGCCCATGCTTTGCCAGTATCCAAAGCCCAAAGCTGCTGCGGCTTCATGCTGACCTTTCGGAACAGCCTGCAGTCCAGCCCGCACGACTTCAGCCATGTACGCGCTGGTAAAGAGCACGACACCGACGAGGCAACGCAGGAGTTTATCGAATTCCACTCCGGGCGGCAGAAAAAAAGGCAGCATCACCGAGGCCATGAAAAGAACGGTAATGAGCGGGACACCACGCCAGAGCTCGATGAAGGCCACTGTGATCCAGCGCAAGAGCGGAAGCTCCGAGCGGCGTCCCAGAGCCAGAAGTATCCCCAAAGGCAGCGACAGGGAAATGCCGATCGCCGAAATCAAAAGCGTGAGCATCAGCCCGCCCCAGCGCGAGGTCTCGACCGAAGGCAAACCCCAAAATCCACCGCGAAGGATGAACCAGCTGCTGACAGGCAAGACCACGAGAAGAAAGGGGATCAAGGCTTTCCGAGCCGGAAACCTTGCCAAGCGCACTGGAATAAATCCAAGGATCCAAAGTATGGCCACGAGGATGGGGCGCCAGCGCTCACTCGGTTCATAGAAGCCGAAGATGAACTGATCGAAGCGCGCGCGGACGAAGAGCCAGCATGCGCCTTCGCCCGTACAGGCGCTGCGATCAGTGCCAGTGAATTGAGCCTTGAAAAAAAGCCAATCGAAGACCGGCCACGCCCAGTAAATCAAAAGAGCCAGCAGCACGCCCGTGATGACGAGCTGCAATGGCGATTTTTTGGCAAAACGAGTCCATGCCATGGATGAGGTCGCCATGCTTCAACTCCTTTGGCCAAGATAATGCAAAGTTTTGCTTTGATAGCGATTCATCGCGGCGCTGATGGACAAACTCAAAAGGAGATACACCATCATCACCATCGCCATGATTTCGACGGCCTGGCCGGTGATATTGATCGCGGTTCCGGAAAAGACCAGGACCAGATCGGGAAAGGCGATAGCCGCGGCTAAGGACGAGTTCTTCACAAGATTCAGATACTGCGATGTCAAAGGTGGAAGGATCACACGCAGGGCCTGCGGCAGGATCACAAGGCGCATGGTATCAAGGCGGGTCAAACCCAAAGCCTCCGAGGCTTCCATTTGCCCCTTCTGCACGGAGAGAATACCGGCCCTGACAATCTCTGCGACAAAGGCCGCCGTATAAAGGCTGAGCGCTGCGACCAGGGAAACGAATTCAGGAATCAGCTGCAGACCACCGCTGAAATTGAAACCCTGGAGTTCGGGCCAGCTGATCTGCCAACGCTGACCGAGCAGAAGCAGTGTGAGCAGGGGAAAGATCACGGGGATCGCATAAGGCAGAAGATGCCAGGCCGGAAAACGCCCCGCTTCCACCCGCTTTTTCACCGCCGCCTGACGCAGGTAATGCCCAACGATCAGACCGAGTATCAAAGCCAAAGCTATGTAAAAAGCCGCAGCCGGTTCCATGGGAAAAGGAATGGAAAGCCCACGGTTATTCAGATAGACGACCCCGAAGAATTCAAGGCTCTCACGCGGGCCCGGCAGATTCCTGAGAACGGCGAAATACCAGAAAAAGAGCTGCAGGAGGAGAGGAATATTGCGGAGCGTCTCGACGTAAATCGTTCCGAGCAAACGGATCAAAGGATTCTGTGACAGCCGCGCCAGGGCCACGAGCAGCCCCAGAAGACTCGCGAACACCACGCCTATCGCGGAAACCAAAAGCGTATTCAAAAGCGCGATGATGAAGAGCTGACCAAAGGTCGTGGTCTCATCATAGGGCAGAAGATGAAAGGCGAGATCAAATCCCGCCGGCTGGCTGAGAAAGCCAAAACCCGAGGCGATGCCGCGGGCTTCAAGATTGAGAACGGTATTATGGATGATGAGGCCCAGAATCAGGACCACGATCAGAAGAGCCAAAGCCTGCAGAAGAAGGCCACGTCCCTGCGTTTTTTTGCGAGCGGCTTGAGCCATGGACCCATCCATCAACGGAAGGGCATGGAGTACTGAAGACCTCCATCACGCCAGAGAGCATTCTGCCCACGCGCGATTTTCAGCGGCGTGTTCGCACCCAGATTCCTTTCGAAAATCTCCTGATAGCTGCCGACCTGCTTGACGACCTGCAGTGCCCAATCCGCCTTTAAACCAAGGTTTTTTCCAAGATCGCCTTCCATGCCGAGCAGACGACGGACGGCGGGATTGGAGTTGGCTTTCTGCTGATCCACGTTCGCGGAGGTGATCTTCAATTCCTCGGCTTCGATCATGGCAAAAAGAGTCCAGCGCACGATATCACCCCAACGGTTGTCGCCGTGGCGAACGGCAGGGCCCAGGGGTTCCTTGGAAATAATTTCCGGCAGGATCACATGATCCTCGGGTTTTTTCAGACGCGTGCGATCCGCGTAAAGTCCTGACTGATCCGAACTCATCACATCACAACGGCCCGCATCATAAGCGGCTACGACCTCATCGTTCTTTTCAAAGGCCACGAGCTTATAGGTCATCTTCTGCGAGCGGAAATAATCGGCCAGGTTCAGCTCGGTCGTCGTTCCCAAATTGACGCAAACTGTCGCACCATTCAGGTCCTTCAGCGTCTTCACGTTCAGTTTTTTCGGAGCCATAAAACCCTGGCCGTCATAATAAAGCACGCCAGGAAAATCAACGGCCAGCGACGTATCCCGGACGATGGTCCACGAGGTATTGCGGGACAGAAGATCAATTTCGCCCGATTGCAGGGCTGTGAAACGTTCCTTGGCCGAGAGCGAGGTGTACTTCACCTTGTTCGCGTCGCCCAGGGTTGCCGCCGCCACACCGCGACAGAGGTCGACGTCGATCCCGCGCCATTGGCCCGCTTTATCAGGACTGGAAAAGCCTGCCAGTCCCTGGCTCACGCCACACTTGAGAAATCCGCGTTTTTTGACCTCATCGAGCGTGTCGGCTTGCAGCCAGCTGCTGGTGATCAAAAGAGAGAGTCCGCATATACTGGGCCAAAAGGATTTCATTCACTATCCTCCTTGTCGCATTCCGTTTCGTTAAGTTGCAGTCTTATAGCACAAGCCTGCCGCGAGGCAAACCATGAGCTGAGTTTGAGCGAACGTCCCGGCTCTTCCAGCGGGCCTTGCCCCCCGGGGTTATATCGGTTAAGTTCGAGGGACATTTTTTCCGGCCTGAAAGTGCCCATACGAGCTGACAGGGAGCAGGTTTCGAGCATGACACAATTACAAAACTCCATGTTCTTTGACATCCTCTTTCCCGCAGATGAGGATGATGCCCAAGGCAATAGCCAGTTGTTCCTGCAAAAGGTCCTTCGTCATCAACTTGCCGGTGATTCCATCGTTCGGGATTCGACCCTGGTCATCTTCGACTTTGAAACCACGGGCCTCGACTCCCTGCGCGATCGCATCATCGAAGTGGGGGCCATTAAATATCAAAACGGCGAGCGTGTCGCTGATTTTTCCACGCTCATCAAACCCGATATCCCGCTGCCCGAGGTGGCGAGCCGCATCACCGGCATCACAGCCGACATGCTCGAAAATCAGCCAACGATCGACGAGGTGCTGCCGAAGTTCCTCCAGTTCATCGACCACACCTTGCTCGTGGCTCACAACGCCGAGTTCGATATGGCCTTTCTGAAGCACGCCTGTCATCGGCTCGGCTATCAGATCGAGTGGTCCTGCTTCTGTACTTTGAAACTCGCCCGGCAGCTCCTGCCGGATCTTGAGTCCAAAAATCTTGATAGTTTGGCACAGCATTACGGCCTCAGCTTCGCGGCCCGTCACCGGTCCATCGGTGACTGCGAGGTGACCGGCGCTGTGCTTAATTCTCTGCTGCGCGGCGAGGGGGCCGGGCTGCAGCAATGGAAGGATTTTTCTCCCTTCCAAGTTGCCTGATATTCGTGGGGGTCTATGCGCATCTCATCCAAGATTGATCGGAACAGTGAACACTTCCAGCAGAACGTTGCCTGGCATCAGCAGCTGACGCAGGAATTGAACGCCCGCCTTGAAGAGGTTCGACTCGGCGGCGGAACGCAGGTCATCGAAGGCCTGCGCAAACAAGGGAAACTGCCGGCGCGGGAAAGGATACAGAAACTGGTCGATCCGGGTTCTGATTTCCTCGAACTTTCCTCGCTCGCCGGTCATGAACTCTACGATTCCGCCGTTCCATCGGGCGGCATCGTCACCGGGGTCGGCATGATCCAGGGCCGTCCTTGCATGATCGTCGCCAACGACGCCTCGGTGAAAGGTGGAACCTATTTTCCGATCACTGTGAAAAAACATCTGAGGGCCCAGGAAATCGCGGCCCAGAATCATCTGCCCTGCATTTACCTCGTGGATTCGGGCGGAGCCTTCCTGCCGATGCAGGATGAAGTCTTTCCCGATAAGGATGACTTCGGCCGCATTTTCTATAACCAGGCGCGCATGAGCAGCCTCGGCATTCAGCAGATCAGTTCCGTCCACGGATTCTGTACGGCGGGCGGCGCGTATATTCCTGCCATGTCCGATCAAAGCGTGATCGTACGCGGCACCGGCACGATTTTCCTGGCCGGCCCTCCTTTGGTGAAAGCAGCAACCGGGGAAGAAGTCACCGCCGAAGAACTGGGCGGCGCGAAAGTTCACACCTCGATCAGCGGCGTGGCTGATCACATGGCGGAAAATGATGATCACGCGCTGCAGATCGTGCGGCAGATCGTCAAGTATCTCGGCAAGTCCGATCAGTGTCCGGTGAAACTCGAAACACCGGACGAACCGCATTATGATCCCGAGGAACTTTTGGGCGTCGTCCCCATGGATGCGCGCAAAGCCTATGATATAAGGGAAGTCATAGCCCGTGTGGTTGATGGCTCGCGGCTTTTCGAATTCAAACCCAACTACGGAACGACCCTGGTCACGGGTTTCGCGCATATCTGCGGCATTCCCGTCGGCATCATTGCCAATAACGGTGTGCTCTTCTCGGAAAGCGCTCTGAAAGGCACGCACTTCATCGAGCTCTGCTCCCAGGAAAAAATTCCGCTGCTCTTCCTTCAGAACATCACCGGCTTTATCGTCGGAAAAAAATACGAGCACGGCGGCATAGCCAAGGACGGTGCGAAACTCGTCCATGCCGTGGCGAATGCCAATGTTCCGAAGGTCACCTGCGTGGTCGGCGGCAGTTTCGGAGCGGGCAACTACGGGATGTGTGGTCGCGCCTATGAACCTCGTTATCTTTTCATGTGGCCGAACGCTCGCATTTCCGTGATGGGAGGTGAGCAGGCTGCCGATGTTCTTGCGACCGTGAAGGTGCAGCAGCTGGCGAAGCAGGGCAAGACTCTGACGTCGGATGAACTCGCCGCGATTCGCGAGCCGATTTTGAAGAAATATGAAAAAGAGAGTTCCGCCTATTATTCCAGCGCCCGGCTGTGGGATGACGGCGTGATCGATCCGAGGAAGACCCGGCAGGTTCTGGCCATGGCTTTGGCGAGTACGCTGCATCATAACTGGGACAAGACCGTCAACGGCGTCTTCCGCATGTAAGCGAGCGAGACGGCGAACGCCGTCTTCCGCAGGTAAGCGAACGTAGAACGTAATCTCAAGAGGGGCATCACATTATGAGTCAGAAAAAAGTCATTCGTATCGGAAATGCCGGAGGCTACTGGGGCGACGATCCAAACGCCTTGGAACGTCAGGTCAAGGGCGGTCGTCTGGATTACATCAGCATGGACTTCCTTGCGGAAATCACCATGTCCATCCTGCAAAAGCAGCGTTCCACCGATCCCGAGATGGGTTATGCCAAGGACTTCCTCGGCATGCTGAAGGGCGTTCTGCCCAAACTGCTGGCCGATAAAACCACAGTCATCACCAACGCCGGTGGCGTGAATCCGCAGAGCTGCGCCCGCGCGATCGCCAAACTCGCCAACGACATGGGCCTTCAGCCGCGGATTGCCATCGTCTATGGCGACGATATCTTGCCTGATTTGAAAGATCTTCAGGCCAAGGGCTGCAAGTTTGCGAATATGGAAAACGGCGAGGATTTCGCCACGGTTCAAAATAAAATCCAGGCCGCGAATATTTACTTCGGTGCGGCCCCGGTGGTGGAAGCCCTGAAATGGAAACCGGACATCATCGTCACGGGTCGCGTGACGGATACCGGCATCACGATCGCGGCGATGATCCATGAATTCGGCTGGAAACTGAACGATTGGGATCGCCTCGCCAGCGGCATCGTCGCCGGCCACATCATCGAATGCGGCTCGCAGTCGACCGGCGGCAACTTCTCGGACTGGGAAAAAGTGCCGAGCTTCGATAACATCGGCTACCCCATCGTCGAAGTGAATGAAGATGGAAGCTTCGTCGTCACCAAACACCCCGAAAGCGGCGGCCTCGTGACGGTCGACACCGTGCGTGAGCAGCTCTTCTATGAAATGGGTCATCCCGAAGCCTATATCACCCCGGACGTCGTCGCCAACTTCAGCAGCATTCAGCTCGCCCAGGATGGTCAGGACCGCGTGCGTGTCTTCGGTGTGAAAGGTTTTGAACCCACACCTCTTTACAAAGTTTCCATGGCCTACGAAGATGGCTATAAATCCATAGGCTCCATCATGATCTCGGGTCCGAATGCAAGGCGCAAGGCTGAGGCGTTCTCAGAAATTTTCTGGAAACGCTGCCCGGGTCCTTTCATCGAAACCCTGACCGAATATGTCGGCTTCAACGCCTGCCATCGCTCGCTCATCCATCGCGAGGAAGGCAATGAAATCCTTCTCCGTCTGGGAGCGCGCGCCAAGGATGAAAAAGAGCTGCGCCTCTTCGGTAAAATGATTCCTTCATTGATTCTGAGCGGCCCTCCCGGCGTCGCTGTCATCGGCGGCGTGCCGAAGGCGCAGAAGGTGATGAGCTACTGGCCGGCTCTGATGCCGAAGGACATTGTGCATCCGCGCATCGCACTCTATGAAAAAGGCGAAATCTCGGGCGAGAAAATCGTCACCTCGACTCCGGTCGGACACTATGCACCGACGGAAGCCAAGGCTCAGGTCGCCACCAAAGTCTCGAAACCGATTGCCGAAGTCGTCAAGGAATACGAAGGCGAGCAGCTTCTGCCTCTCAGCCGCATCTGCCTCGCGCGCAGCGGTGACAAAGGCGATATGGCGAATATCGGTGTGATGGCCCGCAGCCAGGCGGCTTATGAATTCCTGGATACATACCTGACCGCACAGCGCGTGAAGGATATGTTCCAGGAACTCTGTCACGGCACGGTCACGCGTCACAGTCTCCCTAACATGCAAGGCTTCAACTTCCTTTTGGATCAGGCCTTGGGCGGTGGGGGAACCATGACTCTTCGCATTGATGCCCAGGGTAAAACCTTTGCTCAGGGTCTTCTTGCACAGCGCGTGGCTCTACCGCAGAATCTTTTGTCCTGAAGGAAGCTGACATGTCGATCAAACGAGTTTTTATCGCCAACCGCGGGGAAATCGCGCGGCGTATCGCTCTGGGTGCGCGCACCCTGGGCATTGAATCCGCAGCCATCTATAGCGGCGAGGCGCCTCCGGCTTTTCTGGAAGGCCTCGTCCATCGCTTCATCAAAGTGCCCGAAGAAAACCCCGCGCTCTATCTGAACGCTGAACTCATGGTTCAGATCGCGCAGCAAAGCGAATGCGATGCCGTGCATCCGGGCTTTGGTTTTCTGTCGGAAAACGCCCGTTTCGCCAGCCTCGTGGAAGACGCGGGCATGATCTGGGTCGGACCTTCGGCCTGCTCGATCTCGGAGATGGCTTCGAAAGCGGAAGCGCGCGAGATTGCCAAAAACCATAAAGTTCCGGTCGTTCCCGGTATCGAACGCCTGCCGATCAGCGAAGACGGCAGTCATCTGAAAATCGTCAAGGACTTTGCCAAGCAGTATGGCTTTCCCATCCTTTTGAAAGCAGCGATGGGCGGCGGCGGCAAAGGCATGCGCGTGGTGCGGAGCGATGATGAAGTCGCCGAGGCCATCACCCGCGCACAATCCGAAGCGATCAATGCCTTCGCCGATGGCACGCTGATCGTCGAACGCTATCTGGAATATCCCCGTCACGTCGAAGTTCAGATCTTCGGCGACAGTCATGGTCAGGTCCTGGCCCTGGGCGATCGCGACTGCTCGGTGCAAAGACGTCATCAGAAAATCATCGAGGAAGCCCCGGCACCCGGCCTGAGCGCCGATACCCGCGCCGCCATGCATGATGCCGCGATTCGTCTGGCCAAAGCGGTAAACTATCGCTCGGCCGGCACCGTGGAATTTTTGGTCGATTGGTCACCGGAACAAAGAACCAAGGCCGACCAGCCCTTTTATTTCCTGGAAATGAACACGCGCCTTCAGGTCGAGCATCCCGTGACCGAGCAGATCTTCAACGAAGATCTGGTGGCCTGGCAGTTCCGCGTGGCCAATGGTGAGACGATCAAGGATCGCATGCACCAGACCCCGATCGGTCACAGTATTGAGCTACGTCTTTACGCCGAAGATACCCGCAATAAATTTCTCCCCGCTCCCGGTCCCGTGCATGGCTTTCTGCCCTTTCATGGTCCGGGCATTCGCTGGGAAGTGGGCATCGATGCGATTGATGAGGTCACGCCGCGTTTCGATCCGATGATGGCGAAACTCGTGGCCACGGGCGCGGACCGGACTCAGGCCATTCAGCGTCTGATCCAGACCTTGACCCATACGGCTCTCGCGATTCCGACCAGCAACATTCCTTTCCTGCTCGCTGTTCTGCATCATAAGGCCTTTGCGGAATCCATTCCCACCACGCGCTTCATTGATGAGCATCAGGGCGAAATCACCGAATGGCTGGACACCCGGATTGCAAGGCATCAGAAAACCGCCGATCGAATTCTGCAGAAGATCGAACAAAAGGATAAGCCAAGGTCCCATCATGCCCCCGGACTTCTGGAACTGACGCGCGATATCTTCCAAAAGGAATCCCAGCTGACCGATCTGGAAATGCACCTGCCGCATGTTCAGCAGGTGTCGGTGCCGCATCGCTTCCGGAGTCGCCAGGCTGTGCTCGGGCGTGGGCTTATTTTTGAGCAGGGTCATCGGCAGAGTTTTTGCTTCTGTCAGGCCAGATATCAAGGTCATCGCCTGACCTGGGTGAGTCTGGATGGTTTGCCCTATTGGCGGGAGGAAAAACCTGATGACGTCCTGGCTTCCGGCCGTTCATCCGCACAAAGTGCTGATATTTCTGCCCCGGTTCCAGGAAAAGTTGTGAAAGTTCTGGTGAAAACAGGTGATAATGTCAAAGAGCGGCAGATCGTTGCCATTCTGGAATCCATGAAAATGGAATTCGAGGTCCAGGCCAGCCGCTCCGGTGTCGTGGGCGAAGTCCTCGTGACAACGGGTCAGCAGGTTCAGGCCGATGAGCTGCTCGCCCGCTGGCAGGTTACGCCGTGATCCAAGCCATCTGAGTCTTGGCAGAGCGTGGCTCCCTAAGTCCCGAATATGCTCCGTGCTGGACAATCCGCGCGGAACAAGACATTATGGCATTATTGTCCGCAGCAGCAGGAATCAGGCTCTCACGAGAGAACCCAATGGGAAAGGAGGCCCCATGCCATTTCAAACATTCATGACCGAGTCCGGCTTTAAAGTGCTGGCGATGGCGCGACTCGGATCATGTGAATACAGTATTTGCCTCTATCTTTTGAACTGTGCCGTATCCAACATGCACGAACTGATTACGACCGAAAAGGAATTCGCGTCGCTGGTCGGTGCGGAAGAGGAGGTTCTGCACGAAGCCATGCAGAATCTGATCGATCGCAATATTGTGCATGTAAAAGTGCACGATTCCGGCCAACCCAAAGGTCGTCAGTCTCTGCGCATTGGCCTGCAGTACAACATTCATCTGTGGCAGCTCAACTTCGATAAGGACGTGACGAGCCACGATGCGGTCCTTTTCCCCTTCAAACGGGAAAGCAACGTCCGTTATCTGCATGACCGTGATCAAAGCGATATCACCCCCACGATCAAGCATCCCCTGCCGACCTGGAAGCGCATCCTGGAAGCGTTTATGGAAGGACGTGATGATGTGAACGATCAGGAAATTCAGAACGCCGAGCGCGATGCGAAAATTCTGGTCGACACGCATCCTGTGGATCAGGTGCTGATCGTGGTTCGGCATTTTGGAACCCGGATTCCAACCCTCAGTCTTCTGGCCAGTGCCTGGCATCACTACCAGACTCTGTTCGAGGAAGAGACCGAGAAAGTCGATATCCTGGAAGCCCGGCATAAGCATATCGAACTCGATCACCGTCTGCGTGATTCCGTCGAGCTTCTTCTGCAGCAAAAGCAGGAGATGAAATTAACCGACGAGGAAGTCAGCGTTCTGGAAATGCTCTTCAATCATCGGCATCCGCGGCGTCAGCTCTTCTGGGCCTATCAATCCCGCGGTCGTTATCCGCATCTGACGGAATTCTTCGCGCAGAACAGCTTTCTGATGCTGCCCGTGACTTCGTCGGGGACCATCTTCAAGAAAAAGCCCCATCAGGATTAAAAGAGAGGGGCCGCGATCAGCGGCTCCTGCCCCAGTCCTTCTGCCCATATGCCCTACCTTTTTCTCAACAGTTATCCTCAATAAATCATCGGCATTTGCGTCTTCAACCGTGCTGGCTCACGGGGAGCATGTCCATTTCGTATCCGTCGATTGTCGAAAGGCATAGACAACTCAAAGGAGCGCGCTGCGCAACTCTACATTTTTCGTATCTATCTGTTTTTTATACTTTTTTTAATACACCAATAATGTTTATTGCATTTGCGTGTGTCAAGTTGATTTGATATACAGACACGAATAGTTAGTCTGCTTAACAAAGCATCTTTAGGAAAAAAACTACCTGCACCCATAGGAGCCTAAATGGCGCGTCGCAGACCTGTCGTCTTGGTGGTTGACGACTTAGGATCGGAACTCGAAAAATATTTGCGTTATCTGCGCGAGTTTAACTACGATGCCATAGGTGCCAGAACCTTGGACGAAGCGAAGGCTATTGTCAGCCATCAGCATCTCGACTTGATTCTCACCGACCTTTACCTCGGATCAAACGCCCAGGCCATTGATGGGCTCGATCTCATCGCCTATGCCCGTGATGAAATACCAAAACTTCCCGTTATTGCCATGTCTTCCGATCCGCGCCTGACCATTGCCGAGGAGGCCAGAAAGCGGGGAGCGGACCAGATGATTCGAAAGCCGATAAAATCGGCTGACGAACTGGCAATTATTATCAAGAGAATTTTGGAACCTCCAGCCCCCCCGCTGACCTCAGCCTGGCCCCAAAAAATAGATGCCAGTCTCGAAGCCATTCGAAAAAAGCATCCCGATGGGATTGTCATCTCTGATCAGCATTTGCGCTATGTTGAACTCGCAGCTGATAATCCAGAACTGGTGGTCTGCATTTACGGTGAAACGGGAACAGGCAAAGAAGAGATTGCCAAACTCATCCACCGCCGCCGCTCGCAGCATGGTCCAACGCCTTTCGTTTCCATAAACTGCGCTAATCTTCAAGGCGATCTTCTGATCTCCACCCTGTTCGGGCACAAAAAAGGTGCGTTTACAGGGGCCAACGAAAATACCGTAGGAGCGATCGGCCAGTCGGATGGCGGCATCCTTTTTCTCGATGAGATTCATCGTTTGCCGATGAAAGCTCAGGAGCTCCTGCTCCGCGTGTTGAACGACGGTTCCTATAAACGCATCGGCGATAGCAAGGAACTCAAGTCTTCATTCCAAATACTGATTGCCAGCACAAAGGATCTTGATCAGGAAGTTGAAAACGGCTCTTTCCTGATTGACCTTCGTATGCGGCTCATAGGTCTGGAAATCAAACTTTCCCCACTGCGCGACCGTCTGCAGGATATGGCTGACTTCGTCAATTTGTTTCTAGCCAAACAGGAAAAGCCGGTCGCGATTTCTCAAGAAGAAAAGAAAAAACTGATCGCAATCTGCGAAAGTTTTTATTGGCAGGGCAACATCCGGCAGCTCTACAAGGTCTTGCAAGTGTTTCTCATCATGTCAACGATGAACGATGAGCCCCTGCAGGCGGAGCGTATTCCCATTTATAAGACCATGTACCGTCCTGGGGATACATCCAATGAGAGAACGGATGATTTCACCGCTCTCTGCGAGCGGCTTAAGAGCTATGAATTCGAAGACTCCTTGCTGGATGATGCTCTGGCAGCTGTCGAAAAATGGATTATTGCGAGGACCTTACGACGTCACGCGACCATTGCTGATGCCTGCAAGGCGCTGGGAATATCGCGCAGCAACATCGACATGAAGCGCAAGAAGTTTGGGATCTGACAGCGGTGCAGCATTCAATTCGAACGAATTTGAGAGGAACGCGATGAATCACGTGCACGATTTGCTCAATTCTGCCCTGTCTTTGCAGAATATCGCCGAGATGTACCAGGACAACGCCATGCTGAGCAAGACCCAGAAATCAATCGTCATCCAAGAGATGGAAATGATCGTTCAACAGCTTCAGCAATTGCTTTCAACCCTCAAAGAGAATGGATAAGTGCAGTATGATGACCAGAGCGCTCTATGCCAGTCAATTAGCCAATCGTGAGCGGCTTGTAGCCTCGTTTAAAGGCCGAATTGATGCGTTTTTTGCGCAGCATCGTCCCGAGGACACCACCCTCATTCTAGACAGCACGGGACCAAGCGCCACGCGACACTATCTTTTCCTACGCGCCTTGGGAATGGATCGCCTGCATCGGATGAAGGCTGTCTACGGCTTCTCAGGCGGCGCATTTGCGTATTTAGGATTCCACGCTGTGCATGGCGACGCGTTGGCGATGCCCATCGAACATTTCTACCGGCGCTTCGACAAAATTTTCCGCCAGTGCCATCATCCTGAATGGTCTTCTCCAGCCAAGGCCCTGACTCGCCTCGGCCTGCAGAAAGGCAGTCCGTTTAAGCCAGCAGCCTTGGAACGTGTGCTGCTCGGCATATTTTCCGAGGATTTCCTGAATCAGCCCCTGCATACTCTGCGCAAGAACTTTGTACCCTTTGTAGGGATCAAAGGCCAGGATGCTGTGCAAAATGCTCGCGAGCTTATGAGCCCTGAAGCCGCGTATCGCGATCTTCTCATGTCTGTATGTCGTGTCCCAGCCTTTTACGGAAAGCCCGATGCGAGCTCCCCTTTGTTCGATGCAGCGTTCGCCAAAGGCTATAAGAAATCCCTCAAGGAGCTTACACGTGACAGCGGCGGCCCGGTCCTGGTTTCCACCCCATGGCGGGACGGCGACAAGGGCGGCACCAGGTACATCAATTGTTTTGGGCACAATCAACAAAAGCTAGCCATGCTACGAGACTTTACTCTGCTCATGCTGAATTTGCCCAACAAAGGCTATCAGCAGGATCTCGAGGTGGCTTTTTCAGGCTAAGGGCGTGACCCAACGGGCAAGGAAACTTTATATGCCTCTATCACAGTCGATGTTAAAAGCTGTTGGCAGCAAGAAAGACCAGCAGCATCTTCACACCAGGGAATTAGCCGTGCTTTTGGCCCAGACTGCCTGGGGTGAAACGGTAATTCAACCGGCGCTTGTGAAGCTCCGCGGAATGTTTGACCAGGCCGCTATCAAGCGCATGATCGATAGCCAACTTCTGGACGAGGAAAGACATGAACGTCTCTATTGGAAAGCCATTAGGGAGCTCGACGTCGATTTTCCCCAAGAAGAGATGCCTCTTTACTATCGGCAGTTGCAAGCTTTGGTGGAGAGTGCAGACTCCCCTTTAAAGCTCATCGCCAGTCTGCATGTATGCCTGGAGTCTTTCGCCATGGGAGCCTTTGAATACCGCCGCAGTGCTTGCAGCGATCCGCGTATCCTGGCCATGGATCTTGAGGTTGAGCTGGATGAAATACGGCATCTGAATTTTGCACCTATCATGGCCGAGTGTCTCCATGATGAGCCCACAAAAAGCAGTCGCAGCGAACTCTTCCAGGTCGTCCGGGAGGTGCATCAAATGTTCCTTCATGACAATATAGTGGAACAGATCCAGAAACGAGCCCAGGTGAACTTCATGGTCCACGCGGAAAGCCTCCAGACTTATCGGGAGGCCTGCGATCGCATATGGCTCCAGCAGTTCAAACAGTTCCTCCGCGTTGCGATGTGAGGCGCATCCGAACATGAGCATAGGGGTGAAGGCCACCAATAATTTCTTCTATCAAGCCGGCAACCGATCTGGCTGTCGCTATATTCTGCTGGGCGCAGACGCCCGGGACAGAGCGCGTATCCAAAACTATTTCGCAAATTTGCAGAGTGAGTTGACGCATTATGCAAGCGAGCACGCCTGGCCCATCAGTGGCGCTGAGATATTAGAGGACCTCCAGGTTCTGGACTATTCCCATCCCACAGAAAGTGCCATTCTGGTCAATATCCCGCATTGTCTCGTCGATGCCCAGAGAGGGCTTGCAGCCATCAATACCGCCTTATCCGAATCCTCGGCTGCCCAAGCCAAGGAGCTGCCGAAGAAGGCTTATACCCCCGATCGCTTTTGGGTCTTTCGAAAAGATAGTGTCGATATCTCAAGTTCGGATCAAACCCTTACCCAAAGACTTCTGTTGACTTTGCCGTCGCTCCTTACAGCGGGAGTACGCATGGTCAAGCATCTGAATCTTCCCGAAAACATGCAGGCCCGTTTTGGAAACCAGTTCGTGACTATTGACCTGGCAGCTCCGCAACTCGCAAAGCTGCTATCCGCTCCGAAAAATATTTGGAAGCGTTTTTTGGAAGCGGCGGGTCAGAAGATCTACACGCAGACCCTGCAATCCCCTGACCCGGGTCCCTTGGCTCTACGCCCGCTGGTTACCAGTGTCGGGGCCCTGCCTGGTCCATCAGGGGCTCTACCTCAACTGAGCGCTGCTGCCACCGACCTTTATATGTTCCCGAGCGCAGTGCCTTATGCGTCCATAACCCTGACGGTCTATAGCTATCACCACAGACTATACTGTATTTTATCGGGTACCGAGCAGTTGGACCTGGTCAACGAACTTAGTCAAGCTTTGCAATTGCAGGGCTTTGCCCTCATTCATCAAGGAGCATAAAAGATGGCCATTCAAGATGGGAAAACACCACGTGGTATTCACTTCCAACATTGGGTCAAGGGAGAACCAGGACGCGAGACGCTTGCCCTTGTCATGGGTTATTCCGGGAGCATAGCGTCATGGAGCCAGGACTTTCTCGATGAGCTGCATCAAAGCTATGACTTGCTGCTGCTTGATAATCGGGGCACTGGATACAGTTTCCATCCTGCCCAAATTGAGGACATTACAGTACCAACCATGGCCGATGATCTCTTCGACCTTGTGAGCCACCTTCAGCTTGAGCCCTTTCATTTGCTAGGTTACAGCCTGGGTGGCTGTATTGCGCAGCAATTTGCGGCATCCCACCCCGAACGGATCCAATCACTTCTTCTGCTCGCCACGACGGGTGGCGGCAGTCTTTATGTTGCCCCCGGTCGAGACTTCCTTGCGCAGCTTGAAAGTCCCAAAGGGGAAACTCCCTGGGAGATGGCTCTGAGCATGTGGGGCCTTTGCACGTCACAGGATGTTATCCAAAACAAGGAAGCTGGCTTGCGGGACATTCACGATCGGCAAATGCAAAAGCCCACTCCAAGGCGGACATTCGCAGGGCAGATGCGCGCGTTTAAAGCCTTCGCTACAGAAAAGCTCTTCCCGAACAGGAAAGTCCCTGTGCCTCTGACCATCATTTCCGGGAAGCAGGATCGGCTTATGCCTCATGGGAATTCGCTGAAGCTGCAGGAATACTTTCAGCAGAGCTTGCTGATTGAAATTGATAACTGTGAGCACCTCCCCTATTTGGAACAAAAGCAGGAGTTGCTGAGCGCCATACGGGTCGGAATCCAACGCAAGTAAAAAGGAAACGAGCCCATGCTTCAGCGCAGCCATGCCCTCCAGGGATATATTGGGGTCTATGCAAAACAGGATCTAAAAACCTTGACCGCAAGCGATCTACCCCAATCGGTCAAAGATCTTTGGGAATTCACCTGGTCTGGGAAGCTGCGCGAAGCGTTCTTACATTCACAGAGCATGGATACCAGCGAGCTGAGGCCACAGCTCAGGGATCTGGTCGAAGCCGACATCATTCTTCTACGTGTCAAGATCGGATTGGGTCTCCCCAAGCCCTTGCCACACTACCCGCGTCGAAGCTTTGCCAGATTGGTGTTTAACTATGCACTCTATTCCCACTATTTTTGGGTGGACCATAAACAGGCTTATAGAGCGCTGTTTCAGATGCTTTGGATCTCGATTTGGTATCCGCGTCTGCGGTTTTGGATGACCTGTCTCTTCCTGATCGGCCATATGCTGGCCATTGGCGGCAAACCCAAAGCAGGCTATCCTCTCGCCAGCCTCATGTTCCACTGGGTGATGCGTCGGCGTCAGCAAAACCGGACCATTCCGAAAGCTGCCGAAAACATTATTGTTGCCGCGTATCCTTACACCAACTTTGTTACCAACCGACTCGCGCATCTCCCGGGCCTGATCAAGTCGATCCTGCCGGTTCTCCCTCAAGACCCATACTATCAAACGATCTTTCAGATTTCCTGCCTGTATTGGACCTCCTATTCCGGTGACATCGTGAACTCCGAGGTGCTCTGCAGTCAGTTCAAAAAACTGCATCAGGAAAAGAAGCTCCTGCGCTATGCCCCTATTTCTCAAATCATTCAGCTTCTCCCCATCGCTTTGCGCGGTTATGCCCATGTGATCACCAGTGAGTTTCATGCGATACTCGAGGAGCATAAGGAAGAGAACTACGATCACGCCATCAACTCCCAGTTCTATCGTATTTCTGCCTTGATCCAGCTGCATCTCGGCGAGCATCCAGGGGCATTACAGTGCATCAACCGGGCCATTCGCTACCGCAATATCACAGGCTTTCAAAACTGGAAGAAGTTTGACATGAAAGTCAGGCAGGCTGCTCTAGATTCGGCTGGAATTGCGCAGATTGAATCCATTATTCCCATTCCAAAACATCTTTCTGGGCCACACGTTCATTTCTTCCTGACTCGTATCATCCTGGATTTGAAAAATCTGCTCAGCCAGCCCGAAATATTCCGGTCGCAACTGCGCGATGTTCTGGCCTCGCATTTCGCTTGGCCAGAGATTCATGTCGTCAAGGATTTGCCTGGCCTTTATTCAAGCGACCCAGCAATAAAAGTCGATGATCGGTACCTTGTCTTTCTCGGCTTAACTGAGGACCGCAGCCTTTTCATTAAAGAAATCCTGGCTGATCTGAGTCCCTATATCGTCAGCCTGGATAAGTCCCTGAAACAAATCCGGGCCATGAACGATCGCCTGGCTGGGGTCTCCACCATGCTGACCATCGCCCGTACGACACAGATGCTGGCTCATGATGTGCGACAACCATTTTCGCTCACCCAAAGTCTTCTTGATCAGATGCGGCGTGCCAGGACATATAATGAACTTATGTCGCTGATCGGTGAATTCGGTCCCGAGATTGAGCGCTCGCTGTATCAGGTGAACGGCATGATCGCTGATGTTATGGAAGTGGGAGGCAAGGGCAGCCTCTCACTCGAAGCCACCGATCCAAGTTCACTGATTGAAAGTGCGCTGCTGAATTATTTCCGGCACGCCGAGGATTTGCCTCTTACCTTCAGCTATGATTTTCAGCATAAACAAAAGGTCCTGATCGACGACTTAAAGGTGTCGCGCGTTGTCACCAATATTATCAAAAATGCAGCCGAGGCTGTTGATTTACCGGGTCGTTTGTGGTTCAAGACCACAGATCGCGGAGAAAACATCGAATTTGTCATTGGCAATACCGGCAGCTATATCGCCGAAGACGAAAGGCGCCAGCTCTTCGATGCCTTCTACACGCAAGGGAAGAGTCGTGGTACCGGGCTCGGTCTTGCCATTGCCAAAAAGATTATCATTGCCCACGGTGGTGACATTTGGTGTGAGTCGGACCGGGAGCGCGGAACGGAGTTTTTGTTTACTCTGAAAAAGTGCGATACTCCTATCGAGGCAACCCGCAATCTGCCGCAAAGTCCAAGCCAGATTAAAGAGTATTTCTCGAAACAAGCCCTGTCGCTGCCACTGCAACAGGCCGAAGCTGAACTGGAGCTGGAAAAGACGCTGGCTTTGTCTCTCAACAAACCTTGTCGCATTCTTATTGCAGATGATGAAGCCCTTTACCGCAACGTCCTGCAGAAGCAAATCCTGCAATCTCCCACTCTCGCACAAAAAGTTCATCTCCATATCTGTTCCAGCGCCGAAGAGGCTCTGGAAGCCTGGATGCAGTTCAAACCCGACCTCATTTTCATGGATATATATTTCGGGCATCAAAGAATGGACGGATTGGAGGCGGTCAAAGAACTTCGCAAACAGGGCTGCCAGGCCTATATTGGCATTCATTCCCACCGTGACACCATCGAAAGCCACTCCGAGGCTTACCAGTCGGGGGCCAATGAGTTTATGGCAAAGCCCATGTCGCGAGCCGCCTTGCTTGATAGCATCAAGTCACAACTCAGCCCAATGGAACGGACAGAGCATCCTTCACCTGCCATCAAGCATTTTGTGTTGGTCGAAGACAGCCCGCTGATGCGCTATCAATGGTCTCTGCAGCCAGGCCTCCAGCTTATGGCCAGCTATAAGAATGGGAAGGAATTCCGGGATCAGGTCAAGGAACAGGATCTGGCCGATAGCAGCCTTGATTTTATCGTCATGGATCTAAGTTTTGAGGATAGTGATGGTTTCGATGGCATCAGCTGCATTCGCTGGCTGCGGACTCTGGGTTTCAAGCACCCCATATACATCAGCTCCAACAGCAGCGTAGCTCCAGAGACGCTTCATGAACTGCAAGCGACTCTGGTTGCCAAAAACCCAAAGCAGGCTGTCCGACAGATCGTCGAAAATCTTCAGAAAGAATAACGAGCGCAGCCATCCTATGAACCAGGACCTTAGCGCCTGAGTTTCGCAACTCGGGCAGTCTCCTGAATGCCACTTGGATAAGGTGTAGCCTTCCAGCCAAAGCGTTTTTCAAACTTCGCGGAACTGAAAAGATAATCCTTTTCATTTTGATAAAGCATTTCGTTGACTTCTTTAATCATAGGATTCAGGTAGCTTCCCAGCTGACACATCCATTTCTTCAGGACGAAGAACTTGGGCGGCAAGCCCAGAGCCTGGGCCGACTGTTCAATAAAAGCTTTGCCTGTCAGAGCATTAGGGTCCGTGGGCAAGTGCCAAACCTGACCCCAGGCATCTTCAGCTTGCGCCAGCGAAAACAGGGCTTTTGCAGCATCTGGGGTATAGGTATAGGCATGCAGACTATCGGCGTTGGCGAGACACATGGCTTTTCCCTTCTTAAGCAAAGTATCGAAAACCAGAGTGTTCGGAATCCCATTCCCAGCGCTAGGGCCATAGAAATCCGCCGAACGGGCAATCATAGCCTTCACCTGCCCTTTCTGGGCACTTTCCAAAAGCATCTTGGCGATTTTAAGTCTCACCTCACCTTTTTTACTGGACGGCCGACATGGAGTTTCTTCGGTCATAACCCCATCAACTTTTCCATACATATAAACATTGTCAAAGAAGATAAGTTTGGCCTTATGTTTCTGACAAGCCTCAAGGGTATTCTGCATAATCCTGGGCCACTGTTCCTGCCAAACTTTACTATTGTAAGGCAGACCAGCCAAGAGGTAAACGACCTTGGAGCCAGCCACGGCTGCCATAACCTGCTCAGCTTGACACAAATCAGCTGTGAACGTGTTCGGGGCGGAACTCGCTGTCCGACGCACAAGCCGATAGGGGCAACGCGCATCAGTAAGCTCCTGAATCAACCCATCGCTGATGGCGCCGCCTGCTCCTAAAATCGTGTGAAGGCCTGCTGTGGATTCTGCATTCTTTTCGGTCATGGAGTGTCCTTCAAAATTCGACGTTTCAAGCCAATGCTGCTTAAGAGGCAGTACTATACAGCCTGCACTCAACCGGAAACGGCGAGGCGAGCAATGGCGTCTGTGGCCGGGTAATTCAGCACTCGATCAAGAGCTTTATACTTGATTGGCAAGCGATCGAAAAGCCGCATTTTGTAGTGTCGGATCGTGGCTGCCCAACCATGAGCAGCCAGGTTTTGTTCCTGCTTCAACTGATAGTTCGTGACAATCGTCTTGTGCTTCTTCCGCTCCGCAACGTAAGCCGCAAAATCATGAGCAGAAATTGTCGATTTCGACCGCAAAAGTTGCGTGAGCAAGGGGCCCAGGACGAAAGCATCCTGAATAGCCAGATTTACTCCCTGTCCAAGAATAGGCGAAACGGTGTGAGACGCATCACCAATCAAGAGCAGGCCATCGATCGCCCATTGATCGACGCTGGCAACAAAGACGTCAAGCAGCGTGACATCTTTCCAGGAACGGACATGCTCGCGAACCAGCGGGGCAATTTCTGGAGCAATGCTGACGACATCTTCCACAAAGGCTTCGATACCGCGCTTGCGCAGCTGCTGAAAGCCACCCTTTGGTATGTTGAGCCCAACTCGCAAAAAGTCAGGCCAGGTGGGAATGATGAAGACATGAGAGGAACCTTTCAACAGGAGTTTGCCGCGATCATTCCAGTCCTTGGGTCTTGGCAATTTAAACCAAATAATATCCCGCTCAACGGGCTTGAGTTGGGCCTGGATACCGGCTGCTTTCCGTACTTTCGAGTAGCGTCCGTCAGAAGCCACCACCTGCTTCGCATACAGCTGACGCAATTGCCCTGCTTCAGCACTGACCTCAACCCCTATGACGCGTTGAGCATCATCACGGATAAGGGATTCGAAGGCACAGCCATTGAGATAGGTGAAGTTCTGGAATTTCGAGGCTTCTTCCAGAAGCACACTCAAAAGATGAGGCTGCGGCAAATCTATCGCTCGTTTGAAGGTTCCAGGAAACGCGTCGTAATCCAGTGTGAAGATCGTCTGGCCTTTATCCATCATCGCCATACCTTCCACTGTCAGATAGCCTTTGTCCGCAATTCGATTCAGAAGCCCCAGCTGATCCAGAATGCGCACCGAGCTGGCCGCCACGGTTTCGCCACGGAACGAACGCTCCAGCTGCTTCTGCTTTTCAACCAGCGCCACCTGCAGTCCCTGCTGAGCCAGTATCAAGGATAAGAGCGATCCCCCTGGACCGCCACCGACGATCACCACATCAAACTGATTTTTCATGATTGTTCCCGACATAAAATCTTCCTTTTTTTATTTAATTTTCCAGAGTGGATTTTACTTCCGCCAGTATTTCCGCCGCAGTCGCCCCATCCATGATACGATGATCAAACACCATAGCGAGCGTCATCATGGGCCTTATCTCGATACGGTCGTGGATGACCGCAGCCCGTCTGCTGATCGTTCCCAAACCAAAGCCCAAACTGCCAAAAATTTGTGGCAAAAAGGTATCGACCCGGGCATGCCCCAGAGAGCTGATAGCGACACTCCCCTGCAATGCTCCCCGCTTTTTGAAGTCCTGCAGAATTTTTTTGCTCAGTAAAGCGGCCAAGGGCATCGGCAGATGACCCAGCAAACGCTTCAGCCGGGCTCCATTTGTAGGGCTATGACCATGCGCCTTGGCCTCATCCAGCACAGATTGAATCTCGGCTGCCGAGCAGCTTTCTGCTCGTGGAATAACCACTGCCATCACATTTTGATCATTCCCATTTTTCTGATTTATCAGGATTTTTATGGGCAAGCCGTCATACTCAGCAATGGTTGGCCTTATACCTTCACGCAGCACCTGCCTCGACACGGGAAAGCGTTTCAGAACAGGAGCCACGAGCTGGGTAAAGAGAGCCACATGACCGATCTTTGGTGAACCAGTTCGCGAGAGCTCGGTTTTTCTTTCCAGGAAGCGGGTGCAGTCGATCTCGCTTGTCAGATATATATGCGCCGTTTGCCTGGCAGCCTTGAGAAAGAATAAAGTGGGTACTCTCCCGGCCGTGATCCGCATGGTTTTTTTAACGTTAACATGAGCTGGCATGAAATAACTCCGCAAGGTCGCGCACTGTTTGTGCTTTGTAGTAACGTTCAAAGTCAATTTTCTGGCCAGAGATCGACTCCAAATGTGTCAGAAGGCGGAGCGCCTGCACAGAGTCATAACCAGACAGATGAGCGATGTCCTGGTCGATCTCCGTCGTGCCTTCCTCGAGATCCAGGACAGTTTCCAATACTTCCATAATTTCGTTAACTGTCATCAGTCCATCCTTTAAATATAGGTAATCCATGAATCATGTTGCAGAGGATCAGGCCTTTGATAGGCATAGTGATGATCCGCTTGTTCTTCAAATTTCAGGGCCATAAGAAAGTCGCGGACACGACCATTCTTGCTGGTCGGCACATAGGGCACAATGAGCCTCTCCAGCGTTTCGCTCGCGAGTTCCTGCCATATTTTGGCTAGAAAGGCCTGCTCGACGCCTCGGTTGAATACACGGCAGCTGAGCACCATGTTTTCCAGGTGCAATACCCCGTCTTCGCTGCCAAGCTTCAGCACAGCCGCCGCAATGAGTCCGCTGCTCCCATAACGATCGCTGAGTTCAGCGCAATACACCGCTCCGCCTTGCTCTTCCGCATGGGAGAGCTCCGCTTCTGTGTATCGCCGTCCCGAAACGTTAAATTGGTTGGTTCTCTGAAACAATTGAACCACGCGTCCCAGGGATTGCTTATGCATCCTTCGCACCTTCAACTGCAGGCCGATTTGATGCAGAAAGTCCTCATAGCTTGTGCTGGCCTGGAGCAAATCCTGGCGCTGGGATTCGGATCGATAAAGCGCGGTTCTTGCCCTGTCTTCCTGTGTTACAGTCAGTGCAAGAACATTGACCTCCTTCAGCAGCAGAGCCGCGAAATCATCGGGAAGGATCCTTGGTTCCAGCACCTGCAGTTCGGGAAGGGCGAACGCAACTTCCTGTCTCTCAAACGAACTATCGTCCAGGAATACCATGGCATCCAGCCCAAGGTTCAGACTCTGGGCGATGGACTGGATATTGGCTGATTTTGGCGACCAGTTGGCCTTGATGCAGGCAAAGTCTCCTTCTCGGAGAATCTGCTCATCGTGTTCTCGCAGCATCTGGAGCACATTGTTACGGTCATTCTTCGAGCAGATGGCAAGCAGCACGCCTTGCTCACGAAAGACCCGTAAAATTGCCTGCAATTCCTTGTAGGCATTTCCTGGATAGAGCCCCCCCAGCAAGACCCCATCCATTCCATCATCGCCCAAAACACCTCCCCAGAGGGTATGATCGAGGTCGACAATGATACATTTTTTACTCCTGCCAAGCATGGCCTCCCACAGCTGCCTATACGCTCTGCTCAGATCGGCAAGGAAATCCAGACTAAAGATCTGACCGGCATACAGTCGCCTATTTTCTGAAGCGTAGCGTTCCTTGCTGCTCACCTGATCCATATCCAGTATCAGGGTATTGCTATGCCGCTCGGCGAGCTCATAGATCCGCCGATTCAATTCATGCCACATCGCTGATAAGCTCTGGCGTTCTTTGATGCCGATAAGCCTTCGATAGTGGCGCGGGCTTAAAACCAGGCTGGTCATACCTATCACGTGATCGGAATGCGACCGAAAATGATGCAGGGCCTGATCCAGCTCCTGCAGGAAAAGGTCGATGGCACTTTTGATGTCGTCCAACGAAGCAGCCGATCGGACCCGATCAAAGACCACAGAATCGTCGAAGAGCAGGATCTGAAACTCGGGGTCTCCATCACGCGACGTGGAACCCTGCATCAATGAAGAAAACCACTGCTTGTAGTCAGTTTCCTCAGTCGCAACCAGGAACTGAGACAGCGCACCTTGAGCTATCATAAGGTTGGCAAATGAGCCGGGATTGAAACTGGCCATAATGCGACAGCGGAGAGGTCGCCACGCATCACTCAGGATGCCCCTTTGCCTCGCTCGATTCAGGCTCTGACCCAGAGCTTCCATGAGGAATGCATCATCCGCATGCAGACGAGCAAAGGCGACAACTTTTTGCGCATCAACCGGTGCCTTGAACAGGCTGCGCAGGTTTTTCAAATGCTCCAATTCATGTTCACTCATAAAGCAGTCTCACAGCTGATGTGCATCCCGGTCACGATCCATTTGGAGGATTCGATGGCAATCTGCAATGCGGACTGCCCGGCCTTCATGGTTCGGGCCAGTTTTTCGAGCTGCATGAACGGCAAAGCGTTGCCGTTGTTGCCTGTATCCTGCACACAGTGGATGCGTTTTTCGGCCGGAAAAGCCAGCGTGTCGGCAATTTTCTCGCTCATCACGTAATTGAGCTGTGGACCGAGGAAGTAATCATAATCTTCTGGAGTATGAAGGGACTCTGCGATGAGTTCATTCAGCACCTGCAAAGCCAGGCGAGGAACCTCCACCGCAATGGCTTTATAATCCTCTTCGGTGGCAGCTTCGGCTCGCATGGCGCCACCCGGGGCAGCAACAAGAGGCGCACCGCTCGCTCCAAACCAGCGCGCAATCTGTCCCGGTTTTCGGCCCAGACCTTCGGTACGACAGAGTATGTGCTCGATGCGCAGACCGCTATCGCTCAACCGAGCAGAAACAACGGCGGCACCAGCTCCGTCGCCAAACATGGCCATATTCACGAGTTCCTGCGGTTGCAGGTCTCGCGCTTGCGTGCCAAAGCTCCAGAACTTCTGACAGCTGTCAGCGCCGACCACAAGACCTCGACAGTTGAGACTTCCCGCCAGTTGTTCAGCGAGATAAAAAGCCTGCAAAGCACCCGTACATCCACCCTGAATTTGAAAGGCCGGAATACCATTCAGCCCTAAACGATCCAAGAGCATGTGAACTGTAGCGGGCATGAGGTTATCAGGGGTCGCTGTCGACAGAATCACAAAGCCTATACTTTCAGGCTTCACCTGCGCTGACATAAGAGCTTTGGCTGCCGCCTTTTCCGCGATATCAAGCAGGGATAAGGTCGATCCCCCATCGAGCTTCGCACAGTAATAACGTTTGCTATTACCTGTCATCTTATTGAGCCAACCTGCGCTCACTCCGAAGCAGCGTTCCAGATCAAAGTTCGTGATGGGGTCTCCGGGAAGACAGGAAGCAAGTCCGAGTATTTTCAACATACGTTTATCCTTTGCGGTTCTGGCATTTTTTTCTCAGCAAGTTGACGAAGATTATGCTCGATGTATCGCACTACCTGCTTATGTTCTTGATCCAGATAGAAATGGCCTCCCGAGAATAGATAAGGTTCTTTATGAAGCCGTGACAGGTCCTGCCAGGCCTTGAGACCAGCATAGGTCACGCAGTGATCCCTGACGCCGCCTAATGGCCAAATCGGAACATTGAGAGTCGGCAGGGGCCGGGAAGGCAGATAGGTTTCGATCAGCTTGAGATCAGCTCGTACAAGCTGCTCCAGAATATCGATGGCATCACGGTGCCGCAGGTAGGCCGTCGGCAGTCCTCCCATCGCCGTCAATTCTTGCAAGAGTTCAGCCCGAGGCAGACGATGAAGCATGCGCACGTGATGCTCTGCAAAATAGTGTGCAGGCATGCGCGCAGAAGGCACAAAGGCCCGAACATCGGCGCGTCCATTAGCAAGCAAACTACGGGTGAGTTCAAAACCTAACGTCGAACCCATGCTGTGACCAAAGATCACCAGGGGCAGATCAAGGGAATCGGCTAAGATTTCCTGCAGATGCTCCACGCAATCCTGAATGCTGTCCAAGGCTGGTTCGGCATGCGAGGCACGTCGACCCGGCAAATCGAGGGCCAGACCCTCCCAGTCCGCTGGCAGGACTTCGCTCCAGCGAATAAACGAAGCCGCAGATCCACCCGCATGATGCAACATGACAAAACGCAGCTTCGGCTGAGAACGAGCCGGCATTCGTAGGGCATAGCGCTGGAAGAGTAAACTAGATGCAGGCATTCTCGCGCTCCTTTTCCAAAATCGAGCCAATAGACTCCCTGCTGAGGAGCTCTTCCATGCTCACATCAAGACCAATCTGGGATAACTTTTGTACGAGCAGCATGGCTGTAAAAGAATCACCACCCAGCTCAATGAAACTTAGGCTGGTGTCAATCATTTCAGCCGATAGGACCTCCCGAAGGAGGCCGATAAACTCGGGAGACGATTGAGGCAGCGGTGCAGCCGCCTGGCCACTCCCTGCTGATGGGGATACAGGGGCCACCGGCTCATGCGATTGAGCTCGCCTTCTTTGGATCAGTCCATCCACCCAAAAATCTTCGAGTTGAAAAGGACTCGTAGGATTGTCAGCCGAACGTGGATAATGCGCCTCAGAAAATGCGTCCCAGTTGATGAAGGCGCCGGCTTCATAGTGCCGAGCTATGATGCTCAGCATCCAGAGGTATGTGGCACTCTCCGCACGTCCCCCTATCGAACAGATTTGAGCAGAAACTCGATCAGCGTGCTGGGTAGGATTTCGTTCCTGGGACGGAATGAGTTGCTTCATCGCATCCAGCAGCCGCTTTTCTTGACGCCGATCCAGAAGTGCAGACATCACGCATCGTGTCAGCTCATGACGTTCTATCGCCTCCAGTTTAAAGCCAAGATCCTGCCATAAATAGGCTTCCGCCAGAAGACAAGCCATGGCCAAATCTGAAGTTTGAGGCCCCTCACCTTTCTGTGCGCATGCCAGCAGTTCCTTCTCGATATGAAGGTCAGCCTTATCGTAAGAAAGCAGACGGCAAAGGTCTTGTTTAAAGCCTGGATGTCTCTTCAAGAGTTTCGCGTAATACGCCATACGACTGGCATCAGGCCATGCCACTGTCATACGCAGCTGTCCTGCGTAGGGCACAGGATCTGTGATGCGCCTCTCTCTGATTTGATCATTCAATTCTCTGAGCTCGCCTGCCACGACACATAACCTGTGTTTATGGTGAGCCCGCCCGCACATCGCTGTCACCAGAACCGCAGCATCGAGGCGCCCAGCTTCCGCGAGTTGCGCGTAAGCATCCCGCAACTCGAACAGGCCCTCCTCGGTTTTAGCTGAGATAGGGAGGATAGCGGCGATCGACGCTGTATCCTTGTCTATGGGGCGCGGTCCTTCGCTCACGATAATATGAGCGTTGGTGCCTGCTATACCAAAGGCACTGATACCGACCGTCCTTGGACCTTCATCCGTCGACCAAGGCTGAGCTTCGTCTGCGAATCGGAAGGGATAGGCTTTCCAATCGACTTTCGTAGTCAGTCGCCGCAGTCCATGCTGAGCAGGAATAAGGCGATGCTGCATCATCAAAAGACACTTCACCAGCGAGGCGAGGCCCGCGGCGGCCTCCAAATGTCCTAACTGTGATTTCACCGATCCTATAAATAGAGGTTTAGGTCGGGATGCCGATCCATAGACGCTCGCAAGGGCCTGGATTTCAATGGGATCACCCAGCGCAGTGCCGGTACCATGGGCCTCAATATATGAAATCGCATCCTGGGATAGACCACTGCGTTTCAAAGAATCGGCCAGGAGTTCCGCTTGAGCTTCGCCATTGGGTATGGTCAACCCACTCCCAGGTCCTCCATGATTCATACTGGAGGCTTTTACGATGCCCAGGATCGGATGACCTTGGGCTTGCGCCTCGCGCAGGGGCATCAGCACCACAGCCAAAGCTCCTTCACCGCGGGTATAACCGTCAGCAGCCTCGTCAAAGCTGGCACAATGTCCCGAAGGAGAAAGCGCACCTGCCTGGCAGAGAGCAATGTTCAGCTCCGGATCCAGGATCACATTACTGGCTGCTACCACGGCAGCTTTGCATTCTCCACGCTTTAAGCTTTCACAGGCGAGATGCAGCGCTACCAAGGACGAGGAACATGCTGTATCAATTGTCAACGACGGCCCAGTAAAACCAAGCGTATAAGACAGGCGGCCGGCAGTAAAACCATGACCTGAACCCGTGCCCTGGTAAAAGTCGATGCTCTCCGTTCCCTGCAATTGGGACAAACGCTGACCATACTCAGAGCGCATAATTCCGGTGAACACACCAATTTTTGCGCCTTTTTTTCGCTCCAAAGCCACACCGGCTCGCTCCAAAGCTTCCGTGGCCACCATCAGAAGCAGACGCTGCTGAGGATCCATGGTTAGGGCTTCTCGCCGCGAGATACCAAAATACTGGGGATCAAATCCTTTCAGACAGCGTAGAAAAGCACCTCGCTGCCAGTAGAAAGTACCAGGCGCCTGGCGATTTTCATTGATGAAGTCCGGGCTCCAACGATCATCTGGTAATGGACTTGTCAGATCCTGGCCGGTGATCAGGGCTTGCCAATAGGCTTCAGGTGTTTCGATGTCCCCTGGCAAACGCAAGCCAACTCCGATGATGGCGACATCATCACTTTGGTCTTCAAGTGTTTTCAAGCGCTCCTTGAGTTCAAGGATATGTTTATGCTGTTTCAGTACAAGGGATTGCAGCGTTTCAGTTGTCATCGTTATTCCTCATGATTCGCTGAGTTCAGCAGCGGCCATTCTAATAAGTTCTTCGTCGCTGAGTTCTGCACGTTCCGCCTGCGAACTGACGGGCACTTCAAGGCCGAAGCGCTGCAGCAGATAACTCGCCAGTTTATCGATATCAGGGAAATCCAAACCCAGAGTGGCCGGCATGTTGGACGCAAACAGATGATCAAGCTTGGCTTTCAAATCAAGCACCATGATCGAGTCAAATCCGAGCTGATTGAAACCATATTCAAAAGACAGCTGGGATTCCGGTTCTCGTAAAATGGCCGCCACAAGGGTCTGCAAATTCCTTTTTAACCAGTCCAATCGTGCGTTCGCTGGCATGGACTGAAGCTGCTTCAACCATGCTGCTTCGTTTTCCTGCTGGGTGCCCTGAACATCCTGGCTCAACAAACCCTCAAAAAGCTTTGGAACTTTCTGGAACTGTGCCGTCAGGTAACGGTCCCAATCGAGTCGAGCCACAAGCAGGTGGGCACAATTATTGGGCTGCCCACGCTTTAAAGCAGGCAGAGCTTCGTGGGGCTGCAGGGGTGTTATTCCAAGTCTTTGCATGCGGATCTGCAGCGCCTGACTCTGAGCCATGCCATCACCATGCCAGCTGCTCCAGCTTATGGCCAGACCCGGCAAGCCCTGCCCTTGACGCATGCGCGCAATTCCATCCAGGATGCCATTGGCAAAGGCGTAGTTGGCCTGACCTGCATTTCCACAGAATGAACTCTGTGACGAATAGAGAACAAACATATCGAGTGGCAGATCACGAGTGAGTTCATGAAGGTGCAAGGCCCCCCAAACCTTGCCGGCCAGCACGGCCCTAAATTCATCCGCGGATAGCTCAAGCAAACTTTTGTCAGCCAAGGTACCTGCCGCATGGACGACGCCTTTGAGGGGATACGATGAAGCAGCGATTTCATCCAGCAGCTGAGCCAACGCAGAGCGTTCACTGATATCGACCTGTCGATAGCAGATTTGCTCAGGTGACCCTCCCAATTTTTCTAGAGCGTCTGCCCATTCGCTTTGATAGGGTCGGCGTCCCAGAAGATAAATCCGCCCCCCGCCTCTCCGAATAAAATCCCGTGCTGTTTCCTGCCCAAGCGCGCCGAAGCCTCCCGTGATGATGTAGCTGGCTTTCTCAAGCAATTTAAGTTCGGTGCACGCTGTCTTCACCGCCTTGGCCCGCATGACAGAGGCTCCCCTGGGACCTAGCTGCAGAGCGATCTCAGCTTCCATGGCATCCAGCTCACGCGCCAGATCATCAGCCGTCACTGCCGGCTCCATACTTATCACCTGGCAAGACAGTGACTTGAATTCTGCCATCAAAGCAAGACTGAGGGCTCGGAGGGCTTCAAACTGCACCGCTCCCTCGGGGTCCTGCCGCGATCGGGTGAGCAGGACATAGCGCTGCAATGTGCCTTGCGCGACGGCTTGTTTGATGCTGGAAAAGAGTTCCCACTGCCGAGCGGTCGCTTGATCACAGTTTTCGCTGCTGATAAAAGCAGGGGCTGTTTCATGCAGAAACCGAGCGTCGACAACCGAAAAGGATGCGCTCTCGCCCTGCAGAGCCTTATCGAATGCGGATAGATCATCCCAGGCCTTTGCCAGAGCTCCACCCTGCTCCAAAGCCTGGATAAGATTTTGAGCCCATTCTTCCGAACCTGTAAAAATCTTCCAGTTTGTGCGCTGGAGTGCTCCCCGAATTGAATCGGGCCGAGCTTCCCATTGCAGCTCAAAAGCAGGGGCTTCCTTGGCTTTCAGACCGGCTTCGAGCAGACTGCGTTTGGCATGCCTGATGCGAAAGCCCTCAACTTCGAGAATGAGCCGCCCCTCCTGATCAAAAAGTTGAATATCGCCTTCATCATAATCATGCCCATGGGTGCTGCGACCCTGAACGAAACACCATAAGGAGCCTTCCGCCCGCCCATGGATACGAATGAGATCAGCACTGAAGGGTATGGCCAAGGCATCAGCTTGCGTAACACCTTCCTGAAACATCATGCCGGCCAGAGTTTGAAAGCAGGAATCGATAAGTCCTGGATAAAGAGCATAGGGATCCGCCGCCTCGCGCATATCCGGGAGCCGGAGCCGAGACAAGGACGTTGTTCCTTTTTGCCAGATGCTTTCAATCCATTGGAAAGCCGGCCCCAGCGTATAACCAAGATCCGTGAAATATTTATAGAAGCGATGCCCTTCAATACACCGTGCATTCTGCTGGAACGCCTCGATCGAGAAGAAATGCTGCGCGCGCGGCCTCGGATGCAAAAGGTACGCTGCCTGCAGATGGGTTTCCCAGGTGTCCCCTTTATTACTGAGACACTTGATGCTTGAACTTTGGCTCCCGCGTTGAATCCAAAGTTGCAACTCAGCTTCATCCTGTTCATCGAGGACCAAAGCTTGCGGAAAGGAGACATGCTGCAGTTCGAGCACTTGACCCTGCAAAATCTCAGGCTCGAAGGCCGAAGCCACCATGGAAATATGCGAAGCCGCTGGAGCGACAACAAATCCATAGAGTCTGTGATCATCGAGATAGAGGGGTTCCATGCTTCGCCGGCTTGTAGCAAAGACCTCATCGCGCGACTCGGGCAGGCGCCATCGCTTGCCGAGATGGACAAAATCCTGCCCCCGAGCGGAGATACGGCGCGCCTTGGGCAGCTCTGGCCAGTAAACTTTGTGATCCCATGCATAGGGGGGCAGACTCAAGAGCATGCCGCTGGACGGCAACTTTTCCTGGGCATGGGGCGCAATATCAAAGAGTTTGGCCTTCAGCTTTTGAAAACTTTGCGCCTGATCCTGATTGCGAGCCTGAGACGCGATCCATTGAACAGCTGCGTCCCCTCCCGACAGCGAGCCCAGGATCGACAGGGTTTGATCAGGACCAATCTCGACAAAGTGCGTCACGCCTAAAGCGATGGCTTCCTGGCAAGCAGCATGGAAACGAACCGTGCCACGGAGTTGATCGATCCAGTAGGATTTTTCCAACATGAGCGTGCTAGATGCCTTGCCACTTACATTATTGATGATAGGAATTTTTGCAGGGTTCAGCGTCACGCGCTGCAATTCCCGAGAAAATGCCTTGAGAATGCGATCCATTGTTGCAGAATGGAAGGCATGCGAGACAGTGAGAGCTTTGGCTCTCAGGCCCCGTTCCTGGCAGAGACTCAAGAGTCGACCGATTTCCGCTTCAGGGCCTGACACCACCAGCTGCTTGGGACCATTCACAGCCGCAATATCAAGTTTAAGATCCGCTTCCTGCAAGAGACTCAGAACGGAGACTTCATCCAGAGAAAGAGCCAGCATGCCGCCTGCATCCGTCAGCTGCATCAGTTCACCACGTTTTGCGATCAGACGGAGACCATCCTCCAGAGACAGCATCCCGGCAAGAGTCGCCGCAGCATACTCACCCACACTGTGGCCGATGAGGTAGTCAGGCTTCCAGCCTGATTCAAAAAGCAGACGACCCAAAGCAACTTCATAGGCAAAGAGGAGGGCTTGCGTATACTGAGTCTCGTGAACCAAATCCTGCAGCTGGGGATCAAACATCAGATCAGTCAACGAGTATTCCCACTGCCCTTCCAGGAGTGAAGAACAGCTGTCAATCACATGACGAAACGTCGGGTGGTTTTCATAAAGATAGCGGCCCATACCATGATGCTGACTCCCTTGACCTGAACAGAGGAATGCCAGCTTGCCGTTTGCTCGCGAAAGAGCCGTTGGATTCTTGAGCTGAGATAGCAGATGGCTGAGAGAGGACACGGTCCAGCTCGCAACGAATTCTTCACGTCGGCGCTGCCCCAGGCTGAAGGCGAGATCCCGGAGGCTGCTTTCCGGGTGGCGCTGCAGATACGCGTCCAGTCTCGCGATATTTTCTTTCAGACTAGGTTCGCTGTGTCCACTGACCACAACGGTCCATTCTTCCTCCTCTTTTTCTGTCGAGCCCAGGATGCTGGTTTCAGGACCTTCAAATATTACATGCGCATTCACACCGCTAAAACCAAAACCGCTTACAGCAGCACGCTTGACGGCCTGATGATTGGGCCAAGACACGGCATGGTCCACAACCGTTATGTTTTTCGCTTTGATCAGGGGATTGCGCTTTTTGTAGTGCAAATTGCCAGGAATCATTCCATGCTGAAAAGCGAGCAGAATCTTCATGATGCTGCCCATGCCGGCAGCGCTCTCCATATGCCCTATATTCGACTTGATGGAACCCACCAGCAGCCCCTGGGGATTGGCCTTGCCATAGACGGACTGAATCGAATCAACTTCGATCGGATCACCAATGGCTGTCCCTGTTCCATGGGCTTCCACATAGCTGACCTGATTCGCATCCACAGCCGCATCTGCAAGAGCCTCTTCATAAACCCGCTTTTGAGCGGCTCCGTTGGGCACAGTAAAGCCATTGCTGCGACCGTCATGGTTAACAGCACTGCCCTTGATCACACCATAAATGCGATGCCCCTGAGCGAGGGCCTCAGACAAAGGCTGTAGGAGCAAAACTCCACAGCCTTCTGAACGGACAAAGCCGTCGGCATCTGCATCGAAAGTCTGACAGCGGCTTTGATCTGATAGCATATGCCCCTGCACGGCTGCCTGATTGTGAAAGGGTGCGAGAATCACATTCACCCCAGCCGCCAAGGCGAGTTTGGATTCTCCTTTGCGCAGGCTCTGAACTGCAAGGTGCAAAGCGACAAGGGATGATGAGCAGGCAGTATCCGTGACCAGAGCAGGTCCTTGCAGACCAAAGTGGTAGGAAATGCGTCCCGCGAGGCTATTGAGTGCTGTGCCACTCGCATAGTAGGCGTCGATAGCATCCAGCCCCTGCGATTTTAAGAGTTCCGCATAATCATTATTGGAGGCCCCAATAAACACACCACAGGGCTTTTGGCTCAGATCACGAGCCTCGAGTCCTGCATCATCAATGGCTTCCTGCGCCAGTTCCAGTAGAATACGCTGCTGCGGATCCATGCTGAGCGCTTCCCGTCCAGGTATTCCAAAGTAGGTCGCATCAAATTTTTCAACCTGATCCAGCAGTCCCATGTCATGACCAAGCGCCCGACTGCTTTGCGGATCAATTCCACAGAGCTCCCAGCGGCTGGCGCTTGGACTCACGCAATCGACCCCATGCACGAGCTTATCCCAAAGTTCTTCGGGGCTCTTAATGCCACCTGGAAAGCGACAGGCCATGCCAATGACCGCAATGTCGCGTCCCTGGCCCGCCTCGCCTTCGCGGCAGCTGGTCGAAGCTCCTGAGGATGGCAGGACGGGGGATTCGGCCTTGTCCTGTTTCCTGGGGGCATCTGAATGCAAAGCGGGTCCTGTCAGTTCAAGTGAAGCGAGGTGAGCGGCGAGCCTTTCAATCGACGGGAAATTATAGAGGGTCGCAATACCCAGCTCGATGGAAAAAATTTTCTCCAATTCCTCCAGGAGCGAGATCGACGTGAGCGAGTCGATACCAATATCAAACAGGCCCTTTTTGCTGTCCAGATCCTTCAACGCTATTCGGGTAATTCGTTGCAGGATGTTTTTGATGAGGTCAACGAGTTGCAGTTCATTCATAGGGTGATCCTTGCGAGTCGCATGAAGCGGTTTTTCCGTTGATGCCACAGTTCGTAGCTTGGTGAAGAATGAATCGTGACGCTGTCGCTCCAGGAGAGGCAGAAACTTTTGCCATTGCATATCAGCCAGAAGCAAACAGCGTGGCTCCGACTGCATGAAAGCAATCAAAAGTTTCGCAGTGAGTCGGGGCTCCAGAAGATGGCAGCCAGATTTTTCCAGGGTATGTCGTTGGGCATCACTTCCCATACCCTGCAGGTTCCATGGCCCAGCTTCAATCGAACGCACACGAATCCCCTGTCGACGGCCCAGCCGCGCGAGTTGATTCAAAGCTCCATTCACCGCACCATATAATGCATAGCCGGACATACCCCAGGCGGCGCTTGCTGAAGAAAGAAAAAGGATTTCCTTGATGGGAAAGTCCTGAGCCAAATCCAAAAGATACTGGGCTCCCAGAACCTTGCCTGCGCTCAAATCTTTGAAGCTCTCCTGATTCAAGCTCTGACGATCCAAGCGCATAAAATTCCCCGCTGCATGGTAGACGTGAAGTCCAAGCGGATTTTGCTGACTCAGCTGCTGGATGGCTTGATAAACAGAGGGCTTCAGCCCCATATCGGTTGCGAGCACAAGAATCTCAGCTTTTTGCCTTATTCCCCGCAGGAATTGCTGTTCCATAGCGGACAGCTCGGATTCCTTCCGTCGTGTCAGGACCGCAAGACGCCTCGCACCCTGCTCCATCAAAGCCGTGAGAATTGTCTGTCCAACGGCTCCCAAACCACCGCTCACGACATAGGTAAGGCCCGGATCAAGGGCTCCCAATCTCAAAGTCAAATCAGTGGGGAGCAGTTGCTCACTCAGGATTTCTCCTTGGCAGATCAAAATCCGACTGTGATCGGGCCGGCTGCGCAAAATGGTCCAAATAGCTTCCTGATCTCTGGGGTCTGCCCTATCGTTGATGTCGACAATGGCCAGAGGCAGATGCGGCATCTCCAGTCGCAGGCTTGGCAACGCGCCCCAGAGAAGATCAATGGCATCCGCACCTGGTGACCACACGTTATGGGTCACGAGCAGCAACTGCTCCAAACGAGAGCTGAGCTCCCTGGGAAATTCAGCCAGAAACTGGAACAGGCGCTGCATGGCAGCCGCAGCTTGGCCCTCGGGAAGGAGATCTGTAATGCTCAGATCAGGCCACGGAACAAGCAGGCGAAAGCCTGGTGTCTTGAGCTGTCGCAGCTCATCCCAGCTGACTTCTTTCCGAGCATCAAGTACCGCACTGGGTTCTTCCACAAAGAAGAGTTTATGCCGCTGAAGGTCCCAGCTGAAGACGGGTCTTGCCTCATCTGCCATCAACTCTGCCTCGACCCAGCGTCTTTTATAGACCCATGCACTGGGCAATGATTCAGCGGAATCAAGCTCCTGAGAGCCGCTTTTCGGCTTGGAAGCCTCATGCGTGCTGCCAGCAGTCTGAAGCTGATACCGCCAAGGCCTCGGAGGTAACGAGCACAGTGAAACAGATCCGGCTGCAACAAAAGGCCGATGGTTCGTTTCACCAAAGCTTCCGACCTGCGCGAGCTGCTGCTCGAGTTCTTCCATAGTCCTCACCGTGATCGCGCGCTGTCCAAGCTCATCCCGATGGCGACGGCTCAAAGTCGCGGCGATCTGGGAAAGATTCGTGATCTCACAGCTTTTGACAACGCTGAGCAGACGCTTTTTATAGGCTTCAAGGATGTCCTCATCATCAGCGGCCAGGACGATGGAATACAACGAAGATGAAGCTGATGACTCAACAGAAGGCGAAAGATCCTGGGGCACGAAAGCCTCTGCCACGACATGGGCATTGGTGCCCCCCATCCCGAAACTACTGACGCCTCCGCAACGCTTGCGGCTCTGAGGCCATGCTGTTTCCTGGAGGGGAATTTTATAATGACCTGCAGGCAGTTGAATCAGAGGATTCAATTCTGAAAAGGACACGTTGGGTGGAATGATCCCCTTGCGCAGCACCAAGGCCAATTTAATGAGTCCCACAATACCCGCAGCACCTTCCGTGTGCCCAATATTGGGTTTCAATGCTCCGAGGTAACAGGGACCAGCTTCCACGGATCGTGCGCCCAGGGCTTGATGAATCGCTTCGCATTCGATGGGATCGCCCAAGGCGGTCCCGGTCCCGTGCGTTTCAATATAGGAGACATCATGAGGCTTGAGACCAGCCCGTTCCAAGGCTCGACTCAGCAGGTCACGCTGGGACTTAACATGTGGCGCCGTTAGACCAGTCCCCGTACCGTCATGCGATACAAGCGAAGAACGAATCACCGCATGAATCTGATCACCATCTTTCATGGCATCACGCAGCCGCTTCAAGACCACCACACCGCAGCCTTCACCACGGACAAAACCATCGGCACCCTTATCAAAAGTACGGCACTGACCACTGGGTGAGAGAGCACGAGTTTTCTTTAAGCGAAGAATGGAGCGCGGTGAGCCAACGAGGTTGACTCCCCCGGCCAAAGCCATATCACAGTCCTGGGAACGCAAGCTTTGGCAGGCTTGATGAACAGCCACGAGCGATGAAGAACAGGCCGTATCCACAGCAATGGAGGGACCTTGAATATCCAGAGCAAAAGATAAACGACCCGCTATAAAACTAAATGCGGAGCCAGACACGGAAAACTGGTTATCAGGCAACTGCTGCTGGTATGCATAATCGTTACTACAAACCCCTATAAAAACCCCGGTGGAACTGCCTTTAACGCTCTGCCTGGAGATGCCGGCATCCTGCAGCGCTTCGCAGGCTACCTCAAGGGTGAGTGCCTGCTGAGGATCAAGGTTGTCGAGCTCCTGTTTATGAATACCGAAGTTTTCGGTATCAAAACATTCGAGACTACGGAAGTAGCTGCCATAGGGCGGCAGCTTTTCCAGAGAGGCCGTATCGTCCTTCCAACGTTGAGCAGGCACGGGCCCGATCAAACTGCGGCCCTGCCGCAGGATCTGCCAGAAGTCCTGAAGCGACTGAACGTCAGGCAAGCGAATGCCCATACCCACGATTGCGATGGGCTCGTTTGCCAAAGCTTTGAGTTCTTCATTCTCGTCTTTCAGCTCTTTGAGCTTGGCAAGAGCTTTCCGAAAGACCTCTTGTTCTTTTGAGATTTCCACAATGAATTCCTCTTAAAGATCAGCCAGGAGATTGGCCAGTTCCTCAGCAACATCAACATTTGCAGCAGCGTCAGTCGCATCAGCCCCAGGCTGTTGCAAACTCTCGGCGGCTTCATGAGCAAGGCCTATCCTGGCTAATAAAGCCGGCAGAAGCTGATTAATACTGGGATAGGTCCACAATATGGTCGGCGAAAGGTTCGTTTCAAAAGCCTCCTCCAGCCGATTCCGCAGCTCCAGACTCATCATCGAATCAAGGCCCATTTGCATGAAAGGCAACTCATGACTGAGACTCGCTTCATCAACCCGCATGACCTGGCTCAGCATTCTTCGCAGAGTCTGGCGGCAGGCTTCGGTACGCGCCTCTGGCTGGAGGCCAGCCAGAGTTTGACGCAAGCCACCCACCTCGTCTTGATTGGACTCTCCGCTAGCCAGCAAGGCACTCCACATGGGGCTTTTTTTCAAAAAGGGATAACTCGCCAGCCATTGGTCGATCTTCAGAGAACAGAGTGAGAGCAGAACAGGATGCTGCTGCAGAGCCGCGATGAGGTCAGCACTCACTTGCTCGGCTGACAATGCCTGCATACCCTGACTGATGAGTCGCTGACCGCGTTGCTCATCTATGGCTGCAAGGCCCACATCAGCCACCACAGGAAAATTCACAGCTGTTGCAGCTTTTCCCTGACTCCGTCGCATCATCGACAGCGCATCCAAGGCAGCGTTCGCAGCACAGTAGAGCCCCTGACCCGGAAGTCCAAGAAGAGCGGCAGCTGAAGAATAGAGGACAAACGCGTCCAGGTCCCAAGCATGGCGTTCAGCCAGCGTATGAAGATTCCAGGCACCCTGAACCTTCGGAGCCCATATACGGTAAAACTGCTCGGCCTTTATATTCTCCAGCATGGCATCATCAAGAACGCCTGCCGCATGAAAGATAGCCTTCACAGGTGGCCACATATCCTTTTCCAGCAGATAGCGAGCTTCAAGAGCAGCATAATCGCTCACATCCAAAGCCCAAACGCCCAGGGATATACCCTGTTCACGTAACGCTGCGATTTCCTCTTGCCGTTTATCGGCGCTCCTGGATATCAGGATCAGATGTTTGGCACCGAGTCGCACCAGGGTTTGCACCATGGCCCAACCCAATCCGCCCAAACCGCCTGTGATAAGATAAGTGGATTCTGCGTGAGCCAGGCCTTGAGCAAAGGGAGCCCGCCACATACGTGAGGGTTGCCCTTGCATATTCAGCACAATTTTGCCGATATGCTCAGGATGCGAGAATCGGCGCAAGGCCTGTTCCAGGTCGTCAATCGCAAATTCGTGAACAGGCAGTGGATTGAGTTGACCCGACTGCAGCTGCTCCAAAACCTCTTGCAATAGCCTGCCAAAGCCTTCGGGATCACGTGCCTGATAGCCCGCCAGATCAATCGCGTGGAATGAAATGGCTTTTTTGAAGCGTCGCAGATTCAGCTCGCGCTCGGCGTAAATATCACTCTTGCCTAACTCAAGGAAATGACCATCAGGCGCTGTGATATCGAGACTTAATTCCTGCCATTCCCCCGCGAGGCTGTTGACAACGATGTCCACACCACGGCCCTTCGTATAGGCCAGAACACCTTCCGCGAATTGTCCCTCGCGCGAGGAAAACACCGCTTCCACACCACGCTCGATTAAGTACTGACGCTTGGTTTCACTGCCAGCCGTCGCCAGAATTTTAAGCCCTAGCATGCGAGCCACTTCCAGTGTGGCCAGCCCCAGTCCACCGCTGGCTGCATGAATCAAAATCGTCTGACCCGGCTGGGTTTTTATCCTTTTGACCAGTGCATACCACGCCGTCATATACGCGAGACTTATGGCAGCGGCTTCACGCGCTGCAAGCCCTTCCGGTCGTGGTCGAAGCAGAGTGATGGGAACTTTGATGTGGCTCGCAAGGCAGCCGAAGTGGGTCGCGATCACAGGAGTTCCTGGTTCATAGCCTGCGCATTCAGGCCCGACCCGAGTGATAACACCGCTCAGCTCGCCACCGAGTTTCAATTCATTTCTTTGTCCCACATTGAATGTGGAGCCCATGGCCGCCAAGGCATCAACAAAGTTCAGTCCAACATACTCAACCGCGACTTCCACTTCACCAGACCCGAGACATGATGGTGTCTGAGTCTCCGCTCCAAAGTTTTCGAATTGCCCAGGGCGCGGTAAAACATGGCGAAAGGCCTTGTTTGTTTGGGCTTCCAGCATGGGCTGCTCGTAAAGCGACTTATCGCGGCTGCGGCCTAGACGTCGCACAAAACGCTGCTTGCCACGCCAGGCGACTTCTTCATCGGCATCAAGACTCAGAATTTCAGAATAAGGCAGGGACCTATCGGCCTCACGACTTGAGCAGTCGAAGTCAATCAGCTTGAACTGTGCACTGGTCCATTCATAACGCAAAGCGCGAAGAAAGCCCCAGGCACCAGCCAACAGAGGTTGGGTGACAGTTTCCTCACCGAGCTGCTGCGTACCTTCGGTTAAAACCAGCAGGGAGATATTCGGTGCCGTTCTATAAAGACGCTGCAGCATCGGCAAAATCCGCAGGACCAGCTCATGATCGGTTCCTTCTTCCCGGAGATCCAGGATGACCCGCTCATAGTCAGCATAGCTGATGTCCTCGTTTCCGGGTTCGCCGACTTCCCAGCTCACCTCAGATTGCGAAGGCAGTTGTCCTATCAGCAGCTGTGCGGCCTCAGGCGATTTTGAAAGGAGCAGGACTCGGCCGCTGATGCTGACAGAATCCGACAGGGGCTGTTCCACCCAACTGGCAGATATGGGCACATAGCCATGGGCGTTTTGCCCTGCAGTCAAGCGAAATTGAAGCCCAATAAGGCTTACGTAGCATTCGCCCTCTTCGTCATAAAGCCTGGCATCCAGCAGGGCAAGTCCATCGTTCTCTTCTCTGATCACAACATGCGCATAGAGAGTGGAAGGAAGACGTCGATGCACGCGAAGCTCTTCAATACCGACTGGCAAAGCCTTTTTACCTGGATTACGCACCAAAAGAGCGTGAAGCCCTGCTTGAAGACAGGCGTCCAGCGTCATGGGGCACAGGCGATAGGATTGGGAACGCTGCCGGGCTTTGCTTGCTTGCTGGACACAGGCCCAGGCACCACGTGCATCCAATCGAAGGCGATGGAGGAGCTGGAAGTTTTTCCCGTAATAATAGCCATGCGCCTGCATCATTTCATAGTGGGTATCGGCATTCACGACATCGTCTGTGCTGAGCATGGCCGTGAGTGAAGCAGCTTCAATTCTGGGTAAAAAGGTCCTGGGTTCGGCCAAGAGTTGGGCCTTGGCCTGCAGACTCCATGTAACGTCATCCGAGCTCTCGCCAGAGAAAAGACTCAGCTCAAAGCGTTTCTGTCCCTTGGCTGTCAGGAGCATTTGACAAGGAACAGGGTTTCCATCCTGCAAAAGCAAGGCACCTGGAAGATTTATGGAGCGGATGACGAGCTCGTCCTGATCATCCTGTATGTTTTCATAGAGAGCTGCAGCCAGAAACAGTTCCAGACTCAGGGTTAGCGGTGCGATCTTCGCCTTGTCAACCTGATGTTCCCGCAGGAAAGGCTGCTGCTCCAAACTTAAGTAAAAATGAGAGACTTTTTTATGCGAGCCATCCGCAAGCACCCGGAAGCGATTGACGATAGGATGCAGACTTCCCTTGGCGTCGTCACGCAACGAGGCCTGTCCGCCTTCAATCCAGTAAGCTTTCTTATCCCAGGCTTGTGCTGGGAGTTTCACAAAGTTTGCGTCTGCCACCAAACCTGTCCAGCTGATAGGCAAGCCTTCTGTCCAGGCATCCTGAAAGGATTGGACCAGCGTCTTTTGGCTGTCCTGGTCACGACGGAGGGTCTCCAGTGCGACCGCTTTGCGATCGCTCAAGGCAATGGCATCGACCGTGGATTGCTTCAGCACGGGATGAGGCGAGATTTCCACAAAATGAGTGACGCCATATTTTTGAAGGAGATTATCAATCGCTTCATAATACCGAACAGATTCCCGCAGGTTTTTTAGCCAGTACTGCGTGTCGAGTTCACTGGCGCTAACCACATCACCATAGACAGTGGACAGCATCTGGATACTGCTGTCCTGTCGGGCGATCGGTCCCAGGCTTTCGGCCAAAGAATCGAGCAGACTGTCCATCTGAGGGCTATGCGAGGCGATATCGACTCGAATGAGTTTGCAGTAGATTTCGGAACTCTCGAATAGAGCCTGAAGCTCCTCGATGGCCTGCGCCTCTCCCGAAAGAACCACAGTGCGAGGACCGTTTACTACGGCAATGGCTACGCGTTCTGCATACGCAGCTATATAGGCTTCTGCCTCCTTACTGCCGAGATCCACCAGCAGCATCAAACCTTGCCCACGCTTTTGCATCAGAAGGTTCGATCGAATACAAATCAAGCGGGCCGCTTCTTCAATGGACAGAATGCCTGCTGTAGCAGCAGCCGCAACTTCGCCCATGCTGTGTCCAACGACATAGTGAGGCGTAACGCCTTGCGCTTTCCACGAAGCCGCGAGACCGATCATCACAGCGCTCAGCAGGGGTTGGATAACAGAAATGTCGCTAAGCCAGCCCTGCGACTCTATGTCGCTCAGGATCTCAGAAACTTTCCAGGACACAAGGCCTTGCAGTCCCCGGTCAAAGCTTTCGATGGCATCCCGGAAGGCCGGGTCAGTTTTCACGAGTTCTTTGCACATGCCCAGCCACTGCGAGCCTTGTCCCGGAAATACAAAGGCAATGACAGGCTTATTCGTAAGACCCGTATGAGCGGCCTCAGCCCCAGTCGCCAGTTGAGTCATGAGATCATCGTGATCAGTGGCCCGGATCAGCTGACGGACGATGAATTGAGGCGTGCGCTTCGCCAGTGTGTAACTCATGTCTGCAAGGCTCTGCGGTTTCTCCTCCAGGCAACGGCGAAGATCCTCGAAACGCCTGCTCAGGGATTCACTCTGCGGAGCCGAGATAGGAAAAAGATAGTTGGTGCTTTCCGCTGGCGTGATCTCCTTCAGAGAACTCGACTTGGCAGCTTTAATAACGACATGAGCATTGGTGCCTCCCCAACCAAAGGAGTTGACTCCGACAACGACTTCGCTCTCTTTATCCAGAGGGCGCGGGTCGGTGACAACGTCCAGGTTCCACTCTTTGAATTTGATCTGCGGGTTGCCTTTTCTAAAGTGAAGGCTAGGCGGAATCTCACGATGCTGAGCAATCAGACAAGCCTTGAAAACACCGGCCAAACCAGAGGCCCCTTCCAAATGTCCAATATTCGTCTTGATCGAGCCGATCGGCAGTGGATTTTTACGGCCGTGAAAAATTCGACCCAGTGCTGCAGCTTCAACCGGGTCACCTTTCTTGGTGCCTGTGCCGTGTGTTTCCACATAATCAATGTCATCAATCGACATTCCAGCCGCTGCATACACATTGCGAAGAAGCTGCGCTTGGGCCAAAACATTGGGAGAAACAAAACTATCACCTCCCCCATCGTTGTTCACAGCACTTGCGGCAACGATAGCCTGAATGGGCCAGCCTTCAGCTTCTGCTTTTGCCCTTGGCATAAGCCAGAGTGCAGCCACACCTTCACCACGCACAAAGCCATCGGCGGATTCATCGAAGGCCTTGCAACGACCTTCTGCGGAAAGGCCTCCGAATGCAGTAAGACCTACCGAAACGTCAGGGGTGAGAATAAGGTTTACGCCTCCAACTAAAGCCTGTTCAATGGTTCCGGAGCGCAAAGCCTCACAGGCGAGATGCAAGGCAACCAGCGACGCCGAGCAACCCGTATGCACAGTCAGGGATGGTCCCTGAAAGCCAAAGTAATAGGAAAGCCGGGATGAAAGAACATCATCAGCCTGTCCCACCGCACTATGTCGCGTCGTTGAAGCTGCCTGGTTCTTACGGAGCAGTTCATAATCGTGCCAGACTGAGCCAACATACACGCCGGTCTTGAGCCAACGCTGCTGCCTAAAATCAACGCCAGCATTTTCCAACATTCTGTAGACAACTTCGAGGAGGAGCCGCTGCTGCGGATCAAGCTCAGCGGCTTCGCGAGCTGAAATGCCGAAGAACAGTGGATCAAAATCCCGAACCTTATCAAGAAATGCGCCGAATCCAGGAACATTCCAGACCGGATCCAGGGGACGGTCCTTATCCCAACGATCGGCAGGAACCGGTCCCACGGATGTTCGTCCATTCTTTAAGAGCTCCCATAAAGCCTGAGGTCCATCCGCTCCGGGAAAGTATCCATCCAGGGCGACAATTGCTATATCCTGCTCGGGCGATTTCATTGGCTGCTGCATCGTGAGTCCTCTCTATCAGGCAAATAGGAGCCCTATGTGGAGCCTTGAGGCTCCAACAAAGACGGTTGTTAGGAAAAGTTCGAATTCTTAGAGGGTATAACTACATCGAAAACCCAGATTGGCATTTTTGAGCGAGCGATCATATTTGATGCTGGCCGAGAAAAGACCTGTGCTTTGGCCGAAATACCAGCCGCCACCGCGAATCATCGCGCCGCCCTCTCCATTGGGCCCACCAGAATAAACTCCTATCCCGTGACTGTTGTCCCACGCTGCATCCCAAAAGGCTTTTTGATTGGGAATGAAGTCAGTGATGGGAAACGTTGCGGTGGGAGCAATGTCCCGATATTCATGCCAAGTGGTTTCATAAGGACCTGGTTTGTCTTGATTACCACGATCAAAGCTCACCCATTCCCAAACGTTTCCGGCAAGATCCCATATCATCTGGGATTCTAAAGCCAAGGTGCGGCGCAAGCTCTGCCGCTCAGGTGAAATTTGATCGCGACTCTTTGCGCTGCAATCATTCTCGACAAATGCCAATTGATCATTGGCATCAGCAGGACAGGCCGTGGCTGGAGGTTGAAGGGCGTGCCCCTTATAGAGGGAACCTTGTCCCGTTACGTTGCCCGTCCAATTCTCTGGATTCTGAGCCAGGCTTGCTGCAATCGTCATCCATTGGGCGTTGCTGAGCAACGCAAAGCCTTCACCCAGGCTCGTACAGGCAGCTTCTGCTTCCGTTAGGTTCACATTAACCCATGGATCGCCTGCCGGTACTGAAACCGGGGAGCCCGCCTGCATCTTGGCCTCATATTTCATCACGCAGAAATCCTGGTCCGTGTAGTCAGGATCATGGGCGACCAACAAATACCCTGTTGGGCAGGTACTGGCAGTCTGGCTGAAGGCTTCCGCCTTTTTGCCACAAGCGTACAGAGGTATAAACAAAATCAGAGTGGAAAGGCTGAAGGCAGAATGGAAACGTAAAGGCAGATGAAGGTGAAGTTTGCTTATGAGCATGGCAACCTCTTGGGTGTGGAACACAGTTCTCTCACCGGAGTAGTGCAAGCTCGAGGCCGCTTCTTAAAATAGGTTTATTGCTTTGTTTCTCGCTAGTTGTATTTCGCCGCTCAAACGGTCTCTAACAGAAAAAAGGGAAGGCCTTCATCCAAAAAAAAGAAGCGGGTGTCACCATGTTCCAGCAATCAAGCCCCGCGGGCATTCCGGTCACCCTTGCTCCCGCATCCCTTCGAACTCGGACAAGCCGAGCACGCACCGCAGGACGTCTTCTTCTTCCGTCTCTGCCACAGATAATAACCGGCTCCAAAAACCGGCACGAACACGAGATAATCCCAAGGCTGCATAAGCCCTCCTTCAGACCAGTGCCGCTGTCAATCCGTGGGCCACCCACGCAAAGAGATAGGCCAGTGCCAGAAGATAAACAAATCCTGCAGCAGTCATCCGCCAGGATCGAGTTTCTTTTTGCATCACAGCAAACGTTGCAAAGCACTGCGGTGCGAATATATACCAAACCAAAAGCGCCACCGCAGCGGCAAGAGTCAATTCATGCGGCAGGATCGACGTTAAGGCCGTCACCTGCTGTTCATCGGCCAGGGAATGATCGATCGCATAGACCATGCCGAGCGCCCCGACCAGGACCTCACGTGCGGCAAAGCCGGGGATCAAGGCCACCACGATTTTCCAGTTCCAACCCAGCGGAGCAAACACCGGCTCCAGCCACTGCCCTAGTTTTCCTGCGAAGGAATAGTGGATGCTCGGGAGCGTCGCACCTTCGGGAGCCATGGGGAAAGTGGAAAGGAACCAAAGGATGATGACAACGGCCATGATGAAAGTTCCCGCTCTGGTCAGAAAAGCGAGACCGCGATCATAAAGTCCCCGCACCACATTGAGGCTGCTGGGAAAACGATAGCTCGGCAATTCCATCACAAAACTGCTTGGACCTCCGACCCAACCGAATTTTTTGATAATCCACGCGACCAGCAATGCGGATGCGAGGCCGCCGATATAAAGCGAAAAGAGCACAAAACCCTGCAGATTCAAAAAGCCGAAGATCATGCGCTCGGGAATGAAAGCTCCGATCAGAAGCGTATAAACGGGAAGACGCGCCGAGCAGGTCATCAGCGGCGTGATCAAAATTGTCACCCAACGTTCGCGGCGACTGCCCATGATGCGGGTCGACATGATGCTGGGAATCGCACAGGCAAAACCGGAAACAAGCGGCAGTACCGAACGGCCATTCAATCCCACGCCTCGCATCAGTCGATCGAGCACAAACGCAGCACGCGCCATGTAACCCGAATCCTCCAGTACGAGCAGGAAGAAAAAGAGTATCAGAATCTGGGGCAGGAATACGACCACGGCCCCGACGCCACTGATAATGCCATCAACGAGCAGACTCTTCAAAAGTCCATCCGGCAGCTGATCGCCGATCAATCCCCCAAAGCTTGCCATCGCGCCTTCAATCCAATCCTGAGGCAGGCCCGCCCATGAGAAAATCGCCTGGAAGACGAGCAGGAACACGAGCATCAGAATCACAGGACCAAAAAAGGGATGCAAAAGCCAGCGATCGATGCGATCAGTCCAGCCCGTTCCGCGTTTGCGTGCATTCGGCTGCACCTTCTGCAAAAGTTTATCCAGAAAACGGAGGCGGCTGGCCGGATCCTGCGGTAAAGGCAGAGTTTGCGGGCGTCTATCCTTGGCGTGAACCTCATGAATGGTATCCATGAGCTCCTGCAGACCGCGATTTTTCAAAGCACTGACCGCACGCACAGGGATTCCAAGCGCTTTTTCCAGGCCCTTAAGATCGGGCATGGTTCCCATTTTTTCCGCCTGATCGATCATGCTGATAGCCAACACCATCGGCTGACCGAGCGCGATCACTTCCATCACAAGACGCAGATGAAGGCTCAGGTTGTTCACATCGGCGACGCACAGAAGCACATCCGCCTGCACAGGGTACTGCCCTTCCCGGCGGATGATCTGCCTTGTCAGAAGCTCGTCATCACTTTGCGGGTTCAGACTGTAGGTCCCCGGCAGATCGAGAATTTTCAAAGGCGCGCCGAAATTTTTGCGACTGAACGCTTCCGCCCAGTCCACGGTCACACCCGGATAGTTCGCAACTTTGTGATTGAGTCCGGTCAGAGCATTGAATAAAGCAGTTTTTCCGCAGTTGGGACTGCCGACGAGAGCGAGAGTTGGAGCATTTTGCGTCATCATGCGGCCCGACTTAGGGTTGAAGGAGTGAAACCTGGATGCCACTCGCATCGTCACGCCGAACCGCTACTCTCGTTCCGTGGATCATGACCAGAATGGGGTCGCCTCCAAAAGGAGCCTCTGCCAATACTTCCAGCGTAGCCCCCTCGACAAAGCCAAATTCAAGCAGGCGCTCACCTAGTCCTTGTGACTTGGGAGCGCGTATCACTTGAGCTTTCTGGCCTTTTCTAAGTTCTCCGAGGGTCATGATTACCTCAATGAGTCCGATCAGACGTACTGAGAAGAATTCTCAACATTAAGGCTTCACAATATTGATCGGAGCCAGGCTTGTCCAGGTCTGAACTTCACGACGCCGCTGGGAAACTTGTTTTTGGATGGAAAAGTCGCATCCCGTCAACTTCGAGTATATAACCTTCGCTGGTGCTGGTGACCGAAACACTCTGCACACCCAGGCGGAAATTGCGTTCCTCGCCCAAACCCAAAGCGCTCAGATCAAAATCCACATACGCGCCGGATTCGAAGTTGACGCGCATGTGCTCGTCCTGGAAGGTAATGGCGCTGACCTTAAACTGCTGTCGGGGCGCCGAGCCCTGGAGTTTCTGTCCGAGCTGACGTGACTTAATATGGGCCAGTTCACTTGGACCTGGCTCGGGGAATTCTTCCATCGTTTCCTGGATCGGTTCGAGCACTTCATCGGCTTTTTCTGCGTCATCCGACGCCAGCATCGACTCATCTTCGGATATTGTTTCCAGCTCGTCATCACTGCCGATCTCTTCGAGCACGTCGTCAGCGACCAGCTCGTCGTCAACGGCCAGCTCGTCGGCAGCCAGCTCGTCGTCAACGGCCAGCTCGTCGTCAACGGCCAGCTCGTCGGCAACCAGCTCGTCGGCAACCAGCTCGTCGTCAACGGCCATGCCGTCCAGAGTGGCATCATCATCCAGCGTGTCGGAATTTTCCAGAAGACTCAGAGCGGCTTCCCGGTCTCCGATGTTGAGATCCTTGTCAGCGTTGGACAGAAGGCGGCTTTCCTCGTCGATGGACGCATGCAGCTTCTGCTCGAACTGGCTTTCTTCTTCATCGGAAAGTTCGGGCATATCGCCGGGCAGTTCCTCGCCGAAATCATCCTGTAGCGCAGCGTCAGCCTTGGCTTTCACAACCGGGGCTGAAGCGGCTGGAACCTTGGCAGGCGCAGCAGTTTTCGCAGGGGGTGGTGTCAGCTCCTCGGGCGCAAGATCCTCATCCAATTCCGGGATGCCTTCAAGGTCTTCATCCAGCGGAGCTTCCGCAGTCGTCAGGGCCGCGTCGTCGATATCCAGCTCAGCGCCTACGCTCAGATCTTCCGGAATATCATCTTCGAGCGTCATGGACTCATCAAGGTCCAGATCGGCTTCCGTCTGCACGTCCAAAGCGCTATCCACAACATCCAGATCCGAGCCGTCCAGATCAATATCGTCTTCTGTCACAGCCGCTGTGCTGTCGAGATTCGCAACATCGCTGCTGAAGTCCATGGTTTCAAGACCGGCATCAAGCTCCGGACTCAGCTCGTCCCCATCTGCCGTCGCGCTCGCTTCAAGACCGGAATCATCCAAAAGTCCATCGTCGATGGCTTCAACGTTCAGGTCATCCAATGGACTGTCGCTTGCATCAAGACTCGCATCATCCAAGAGGACGTCGCTGTCTTCCATATTCAGCTCAGCCGCATCATCCATAAGACTGTCGCTGATATCCGCAGTCTCTTCCACGAGCAGGCTGTCGTCGCCGATTTCTGGAGCCTCGTCCGCAAGCAGACTGTCGCTCTCAAGGCTCAGATCATCCAGTTCAAGATCCGCATCCTCGTTCCCGAGCGAAAGATCATCTTCCAGCGAACCCTGCCCGGTTTTTTCGATGGGAATCTCTTCCAGGGCGCCGTCATCCAAAGTATCATCCGCGATACTCAGGTCATCATCGACCGCCAGATTAGTCTCAAGATCCATGTCCGGCTCATCGCTTTCCAGCGTCGCCGCGGTATCTGCTTCATCCAAAGAATCGAGTTCATCCGCCGGAACCGCCAGATCATCTAGCGATTCCGCGGCCGCAGCCTCGTTCGCAAAGGGATCTTCACGGTGGGCCGCATCCTGGCTGTAAGGCGCCAGCGCCTGCACAAAGTCGGTGACGCCGCAGCGTTCGATCACGTCGTGCAGCGTTTCGCCGTCTTCTGCGAGGTTCTTAAAGGTTTCGATCACAGACTTCAGACGCTTCGGCAGTTCCTTGGGCGGCACGCCTTCTGCGAAATAGCTGGCAAATTCAGGCATTTGACGGGTTTTTCCACCCAGGCTGATGCGATAGCCGCTGGCATCGCCGACCACCGCGATATCCAGAGTATGGCAGGGGGTGCAGCAGCGGGCGCAGCCGTTGATACCGATCTTAAGAGGAGCGGTCAGCTGAATGCTGGCGATTTCCTTCGTGATATCCATGGCCGTGGCCATGGCCGGCTGTTCGTGCTCTTCACAGAGTTCACCCAGACAGGACACGGGCTGATGCAAAGCATCCTGATAGTGGCGGAAACCGAGGCCCATGGCCCGCAGCTCTTTCGCTACTTTCTCGACTTCGCTTTCCTTGACGAAAAGGGCCAGCCTTTGGTCTTCGGTGGCTTTGACGATCGCCAGTTCCTTCGAGCACAACTCAGCGATTTTTTTGAGTTGACCGGAGTTATAGATCCCGCCAGGCGCTTCCGTTGACAGCAGCACAGTTCCATTTTTTAATCTAAACAGCTGGCTCATCTATCCCGTCCTGGAGGATAAAATTTAACTCTCGGCTTCCAGTTAAAGTTTCGGCTTTCCAGCTTATTACTTTAATTTACAGAGTTTGAACCATGGGGCGGAAACACCCAAACCACTGCTTAAACCTTTGTTTTAAATAAGAAAAAGCCCGCTTCGGGTGGAAGCGGGCCATTCGTTTCACGTCGTAACAATCAGCTGTGGAATTAATTATGGAATTCCAGGAAATCGCGCAGGCGCTGATTCATGAGCGAGCGGGACACCCAGAACATATCCGCCAGCTGCCGCAGAAGATCGAACGAGGTATCGATGCGGTCCACTTCACGGCGCAGCATCTCGCCAGGGATCAAAAGCGCTCCGGCGAAGATATTCGACTGGATATCCAGGATTTCAGCGGGGCTGCTCGCGAACGCCTCGGTGCCCGCGTACTGGCTGGCGACGAGGTGTTTGAAGAGGGTCTTCGCGGCTATGAAGCGAATGTAGGGACGGGTTTCCGATTCGCGGCTGATGATCACGGTTTTCAGCTCGCGGCCTTCGCCTTCCTGACGAACGGTGAAAGGCTCTTCCTGCTCGACCTTGGTGGCCAGCTGGATCGCAGGGAACATGCGGAGGATCTCAGGTATATATATAGGAGCTTCGGTAAAGCCACCGTTGCGAATGATCTCTTCCGCCAGTCGGACAACCGCGTATCTTTGAATGTCGAAGACTTCTTCGAAGGCCGAGGTCTGACCCGAGGACTGCCACTTGCCGGGGTTTTTGAAGTATTCCTTCTTCAGGCTCTCCAAAGGCTTGCCGCTCAGCGTGAACTGGCCATAGCCGCGGAATTCAAAGACCGCTTCATCGAGCGAGACCTTGCCCGAGGTGATGTCGATCAGAAGGGATTCGTCGACGTTCAGGTGATCGGCGATGCTGCGCAGGGTGCTCAGCGAGCGGATATTCTTCTTGCCCTTTTTCCAGTGGCTGCAGTCGGCAGGATCATAGCCGAGGATGGCCCCTACGTCCTGGTCTATGACCTTGACGTTCCCGTCATAGCGGATTTCCAGGGCTTCTTTGCAGAACCTGAACAAGGTTGCCGAATGGGGGTAACGGTTTGCTTCCACCTTCTTCATCGACTCTCCCATTGCCAGGTATGAATAGCTGACACTCGTTAGAGGTTTCTAACCCCCAACTGACTTCATTTTATGTGCCGTTTGTGACCTTCTCCCATTAGAAACGATTTTATAATCCAGGTCAAGTGTTGCAGGTATGTATGACCATACCAAAAATCAGGGGTTGGCCGCTTTCATGCGACGCGCGAAGGCTTCGGGCACGAACGGTGTGAAATCACCGCGATGCTTGGCGATTTCGCGTACCAAAGTGGACGAGATAAAGGCCCGTTCCGGGGACGTGGGCAGAAAGACCGTTTGAATATCAGCGGCCAGACAGCGGTTGGTGTGGGCCATCGGCAGCTCGAACGCCAGGTCGGTTTCATTGCGCAGGCCACGAATCAGAAAACGTGCCCCTTTTTTATGCGCGAAGTCGACAACCAGTCCGGAAAAGGCCTCGGCCTTGACCCGCTTGCTCGAGGCAAAAGTCTCCAGCAAAGCTTCGAGGCGCAGCTCGGTGCTGAGCAGCGGAACCTTGGTCGCGCTCTGGCCTATGGCAATGATCACCTCATCAAAGAGATCGAGCGACTGCTCGACGATCTGCTGATGACCGATGGTGAAGGGATCAAAGCTCCCCGGAAAAATGGCGACTTTGCTGGATGTTTTCATGCCTCGTTCTTTCTTTTGCTAAAGAAGCTCACCCCAATTTTACCATAGGCTTTCTGCTTCTGAAGATGCCACGTTCCTTGCCCAGTGGGGTTTAAGAGGGCGGGAATTTTTTCAAGGTCGGCGCTATCGCTTTCCACGACCAGGACGCTCTCTTCGTGCGCGACGCGATCCAACTCGGACACGAGCTTGGGCAAAAGCTCAGAGATGACGGCAAAGGGCGGGTCGATCCAAAGGATATCAAAAGCCCCGGTCTCGCACTTCGCAAGCGCCTCTTCTGCGGGCTTGCCAAGGACCTGGATCCCGATGCGAAGACTCTGGTTCTTCGCGCGCCTTTCCACTTCCACCAAATTGCGTTCCAGCGCCTTGAGCGCGGCCCGATCCTGTTCAATAAAAGTCGCCCGGCTGGCCCCGCGACTGAGCGCCTCGATACCGACGGCTCCCGAACCGGCACAGATATCCAGAACGCGCGCATCCTGGAGCCGCATCTGCAAGGTATTCCAAATGGCGCTTCTCACCCGACTGGCTGTCGGACGAGTCACCGATGAAGGATTTTCAAGACGCATGCCCTGACAAAATCCAGTGCTGAGGCGAAGACTCATCCTGCTCCCTTCCCTGACTGGCTTGACTCAGAAGACGGCCCAACCCCGCCGCCGGCTCGACATTGAAGTCAGCCCAACCCTGACGTCAGCCCGACCCCGACGCCGGCTCGACATTGAAGTCAGCCCAACCCTGACGTCAGCTCAATTTTGACGTCAGCCCGACCCCCGACGCTGGCTCGACTTTGAAGTCAGCCCAACCCTGACGTCAGCTCAATTGTGACGTCAGCCCGTATCTTCCTAACGACTTACGGAGTGGAGCTTAGTGGGTTCACGGGCCTCTGACAAGGCGCTGGCGATGGGCTTCGATCATTTTTTCCCAAGGGGGTATTAAGGCTTGCAATTTGCTAGCGATTCACTAAAGTATCGCTACTTTAGGTCTCTTTTGGCGGGGAAAAGCTTATGAATATCCAGCAGATACAGGAAGCTCGCGAACTCTACGGCATCGACGGCTGGGGCGCCGGCTATTTTAGCATTGCTGACAATGGCAATGTCGTCTGCCACCCCACAGGTGAAGAACATCTTTTTATTGATTTGCCAGAGGCTATCAGTAAAGCGAAGTCGCTGGGCATTCATGCGCCTATGATCATGCGTTTTCCGCAGATTATCGAAAACCAGATCGCTCGCCTCCACACCGCGTTCAAGGACGCGATGTGGGAGTATAACTATCAAGGAAGCCACCGCGCTGTATTCCCTTTCAAGGTGAACCAGCGTCGTGAGTTCATCGACAGCATCGTGGACTGCGGCCTGAAATACAACTACGGCCTGGAAGTCGGTTCCAAGCCCGAGTTTATCGCGGCCCTTGCCTACGATCTGAGTCCTGACGCCCTCTTCGTCTGTAACGGTTTCAAAGACCGCGAATTCATCGACCTCGGCTTCGTGGCGAACGCCATGGGCAAGAACGCTGTGCTCGTCGTCGAAGGACCGGACGAACTGCAGATGATCCTGGATCAGGCGAAGATCGACCCGAAACACTGCCCCTACATCGGTATCCGTGTGAAGCTTTACAGCCGCGGCTCCGGGAAATGGGCGAAGTCCTCGGGCGAATCGTCGAAATTCGGTCTGACGACTATCGAAGTGCTCCAGTGTCTGAAGATGCTCGACGAAGCGAACCTTCGCGATCGCCTTTACATGCTGCACTTCCACATCGGTTCCCAGGTGACCGAGATCAAGCGCATCAAAAACGCGATCAAGGAAGCCTCGCGCGTTTACGCGAAAGTCCACAAGATGAACTTCAAGCCTGTGTGTTTGAACATCGGTGGCGGCGTGGGCGTCGACTATGACGGCAGCAAAACCTCGTTCGCGTCGAGCGCCAACTACTCCCTGCAGGAGCTGGCCAACGACGTGATCTACGAGATCGGTGAAGTCTGTAAGAACGAAGACGTGCCGAGCCCCCAGATCGTGACCGAATCCGGTCGCGTGATCGCGGCTTATCACTCGATCGTGATTACCGACATCCGTGAAGTGCAAAGCACCGAAAGCTTTTCGGCGGCTGGCGAATATGAGTTCTTTCCCCAGGAAAAGAACGGCTCGCACAAGGGTCTCTCGGAACTGAAGTACATTCTGGATAACATCAACAGAAAGAACTTCGTCGAGTACTACCATGATGCGATCGAATACTATGAAGAGATGTTCACGCTCTTCAACCTGGGCTATGTGACTTTGCAGGATCGTGCGAACGCTGAGCAGCTGTTCTACCGGATCTGCCGCCGGGCCCTGTTCTTCTCGTCCTACGAGAAGCACCAGCCCGAGGAATTCGAGAACCTGCAGCAGCGCATGGTGAGCAAGTTCCTGGCGAACTTCTCGATCTTCCAGTCCATCCCGGACTCCTGGTCGATCGATCAGCTGTTCCCAGTGATTCCTTTGTCTCATCATGAGAAGAAGCCAACGCACAAGGCCACGATCGTTGACATCACCTGCGACTCGGACGGTTGCCTGGAGAAATTCATCGACCGCCGCGATATGCGGAATGTCCTGGATCTGCACTCCCCTTCGGCGAAGCCCTACTACCTGGGCTTCTTCCTGGTGGGTGCCTATCAGGAATCGTTGGCCAACGAGCATAACCTCTTCGGCGCGATCAACGAGGCGGAAATCATCATGAAGAGCGACGGTCGTTGGGAAATTACCAAGACCACCACCGGCGATCCGATTGAAGAACTCCTGACCTCCCGTAACTATGAAATGCCCTTACTGTGGGAAAGCTTCTTTAAGCAGCTGAATACCGCCATCGGTAAGGATCTTTGTACGGAAGACGAAGCGGAGCGAATCAAAGCCCGCCTCAAAACTTATCTTGAGTCCTCGCCTTACCTTCGGGAAGGCGGCTGATTTCAAGACCTTACAACTTTGCCCAAGGCCGCCCCGTGCGGCCTTTTCTTTTTTGTCTCAAGGATTCTGCTTTCAATCCGATCTGGACACTAGTGTTGTGCCAGCGATGGGATACTGAGAGGGATTTCATGGGGATTAGCATTCAAATCGTCCAAAAGGATGGATGGGACCATGTGAACTATGCCGGGCCGATTGATGCCGAGGCGGAGGTTCATTTGAGTCAATTACTCCCCAAGCTGGGTAAGCAGGTCGTCTTCAATTTCAAGAATGTCGATTCTGTCAACAGCTGTGGAGTTCGCAGCTGGATCAATTTCATGAGAGACCTGCAGAAGGATCAGCGGAGCATTGTTTTCGAAGAATGCACGGGCGAGATTGTGATGCAAATCAACATGATACCCAGCTTCAAGGGTAATGCGGATATCCGCTCCGTTTATGGTTGCTATGTTTGTGACGAATGTGGTCATGAAGAGGATATACTCTTCGAAGCTGGAAAAAATCTTCCCGAAAATCCGGATGCTGGACTGGACCCTGTAAAGTGCAGCTCCTGTGGTGCCGAGATGGAACTGGAAGAGATGGAAGAAGAGTATTTCGCCTTCCTCGCGGCTTAGAGAGAAGCAGAGGAACGGTTGACGAGGATGCGGTCCTAAAAAGGTGCGGGCATGTCAGAAGCGGTAAAAAGTTTGGACAACCTGGAAAGCATTACGACGGAATTTGCGCGCTTTGAGCATTTCGTCAAGGTACTGCTGGACGCCTATGTGGTGATCGACGCCCAGGGTCGCGTTGTCAAAGCCAATCAGATGCTCGCGCAGGTCACGGGCCAAAAGCTCCGCCAGCTCCTGAAGGCGGATAGCCTTGATTCCATCATGACATTCTCTTTGGATGGCAAGACCATCGGCTTCAAGGAACTCCTGGAATACGATAGCCCTATTCGGATCGACGAAGTGCGGGGCCATGTCGCCGGCAAGGCGGATGGCGAGACGCTGAACCTGATCCTCGGTATTTATCCCTTCGTGCAGCAGAGCACGGGCCAGAAGCTCGGCTTCTTCCTTTTGCTTCGTGACGTGACGGCAGAAACCAATCTGCAGGATCAATATAAAGACAAGGCGATTCAGTCGATCACCGATCCCCTGACGACCCTTTTCACCCGGGCCTATTTCGAAGAATACCTGACTGGTCAGGTCTCCCGCATGGAAGCCCTGCCCGAGAATGAGCGCTATCATATCTCGGTGGTCATGTGTGACATCGACTTCTTTAAAAAGATCAACGACAAGTACGGCCACCAGGCCGGTGACTATGTCTTGAAAAATGTCTCAAGGATTATGAAGCAGACTTTCCGCAAGACTGATGTCTGCTGCCGTTACGGTGGCGAGGAATTCCTCGTGATCCTGCCCGCAGCGACTTTTGAAAACGCGGCCATTGCTGCGAACAAGCTTCGTCAGGCGGTCCAGGATGAGGTCATGATCTTTGAAGAGCAGCACATACCCGTGACCTTGAGCTGCGGTGTGGCCACGATTCAGATCGGCAAGGAAACCTATTCCGAAGCCATGGCCCGTGCGGATGCTGCGCTTTACGATTCGAAACACCAGGGTCGTAACATGGTGTCGCTGCACGACGGTGCGAAGATCATCAACACCGCACGTACAGCCACCGGGTCCTGATCACCAGCCTTTTCAATGAACGGCTGGTGAACCCTTCTTCAAAAACTCTTCCGCGAGTTCTTCCAACTTCAAATTCAGAATCTGCCCACGCATCTGGAAGTCGATGGCTTCATACTGAAAGTCGGCCCAGTCGATCGGCAGATAAATCTCTTCGCTTTCCTGGGTCAGATACTCATCGAAATAAGCATCGATGTAATCGAGCAGGAACAGCGCCGCCTCTCCGCGCTGCATTTCCTCTTTCTCGTAAAGCACGCGGGCTTCCACCGGATAATAGTAACTCTTATCCTGGTTCGAGAGGATCACCTTGACGAAGACGCCGCGGCCTTTGACCTCGGCCTCGACTCTGAAGCTCCGGCCTTTCAGAGCCATCGCATATTTGGATTCCATGGCCTTGGCCAAGGCATCGCAGTCATCCTGATCCAAAAAATCAGTGTTTTGCTCCTGATTCTCATTCATGTCGGCACCTCGCTTTGTGAATCATGAACCGAACGGCCCGCGCGGGGCAGGACGATCAGACCATGCAATTCCTCGTGGATCATGTCGATCACGGTATCCAGTATTTCATCCAGACCTGTGGGTTCGCCCACCCACCAGCGGGCCTGATCGGCACGCAAACGTTCTTTCCACTGCTCCAAAACCCGTGGCACATTGCTGTCCCCCGGCGCATTGCGGATCGTTGCCATCGCGCTTTCACGCAGGATCAAATCCACCGGCTGATTCAAGGGCAGACCGCTGAAAGTCGCCGCATATAGGTAACCCATGATGCTCTGCAGGTTCTTTTCCAGCTGCAAAAGCTCCCTGAGGTTCACGATCGGCGCGAAGACGATGCGGTTTTGATCCTGCATCATGCGCATGGGCACCATGGGGAAGCGGTTGAACAGACCTTTCAGGACTTCGCCCGCCTGCAGACCCACATGAGTCACCCAATGGCGATCGAGTTCCAGAAGCATCTGGCCCCACTGCCGCGCGATATAGAAGCGGCGCAGACGGTCCGCGCGCGGCCAATTCATGGCTTCGAAGCGCTGAACGACCTCTTCACGAACCACATCGACAAGGCTCAGACCCACGCGGAACAGCGTGCGGGCGCTTTCATTCCGCACGATGCGAATGCCGAGGCCCAGATCACCCTGCCCCAGATATTCAAGTCCGAGGCTTAACAAAGCCTTGCCCTGTTCCAGAAGACGATTCAAACCGGCGATATCATCCGGGGCGACCTGACCCGCGGCACAGAGCGCGTTGGCCAGATAAAGAAAGCTTTGATGCAGCTGATAGAGTTCATCAATCGAAACGTTCTCATCACGCGCCGCGAGCATGACCGCGTCCAGGAACAAGCCGGAGCCGCCTTGCAGCGCGAGGCTGGTCAGATCCTGGGTCCTTTCGCTTTCGTTCCATTTTTTCAAAAGGCTGGCGTGATCGATCGGCGCGAAAATGCTGAGACTTTCTTCGTAACTCACAAAGCCATCATCTTCCAAACGCCCGCGACGGAAACGCGCGACCTCGGCCAGCGCCTCGCCAGGCGGTGAGTAAGTGGAGTGCCCGAGGATCGCATACGCATAGCGCATGTTGTTTTCCTTCAGGGATTCCATCAGCTCTTCCAAGAACGCGATTTCATCGGCATCTTCGCTCAGGATCTCATAGAAGATTTTGTTGCAAGGCATGCGATAGGCTTTTTCTGCGATGTCTTCCGGCAGATCATAGGGATCTTCCACTTCATGCACCCTGAAAAAGCCCTGAAGAGCCGCCAGCTGATACTCTTCATCCAAATCCGCAAAACGCTCGTAGAGCTGCTCGCGGCTGATTTCGCCGAAGGGTTTCAGAAAGGAAAAGAATTTTTTGGGGACCAGCTCATCCTGAGTCCAGGCATCGTAGTCGAGCATGCGCTCGACCTGCTCGGGGCTCAAAAGAGGCAATAGATCGAGCGCGTCTTCGACGCCCTGCTGTTTCAAGGCATAATAAAGGGCCTGAGTCGGCAGTTCGGGTACGATTTCCGCAGCATTGGGATCGGAAAGGATAGCCTTAAGATCAATACCCGCTAAGAAACCCGAAGGCGGTCCCGGCTCCCAGGCCAAATTTTGATGCCCGGCATCAAGGCTGGCAGCAACAAAGGAGTCTGAAAGTCGATTTTCCATGGGGAGGCTCCCTGGCAAAAGGTCAGGCTGGATCGGAAGGGTTTTCCGGTCAAACTTTGATCCTTACACCTGTTTCCCAGGAAAGTCCATGTCTAGTTGGATTAGGCGAGGACGCCTAGCACCACCAAAATCGCGATCAGAACACCCATCAGACTCTCGCCCGCGATGAAACCAGAACCTATTGGAATTACTGCCTTTTCAGCGAACTCTGGTTTCTTTTTTTCCAGCCACAGCGCGACCAGGGCACCGATGAACATGGCCATGGTGTTGTACGCCGGCATAGTGAACGCAAGACCGAGTCCCGTTGGCGAGGGTATGTACTTTTTCCAGCGCGGCACGTACTGCTCCAGGAGCACCAGCACAATGCCGAGCAAGCCGCCAATAAGAAGGGCCGCCTGGGCCGTGGGATGCAGGGTGGCAAAGCCTTTGACCAAAAGCTCCGCCACGCTTTTCCAGGTCTGCGCGCCTGGTGCGGGCCATTTATCAGTGCCGAGGACATCGGCGGTCGGAATCAGAAGATGATAGGCCGGAACCACAAAGAGCGAGCCGGCCGTCACACCCAAAAATTGCGCCCAGAACTGCTGACGCGGATCGGCTTTCAATAAATAGCCGCTTTTCAAATCGGTGAGCAGATCCGCCGAATGCAGGCCGACGCCAGCCGTGACATTGGCTGTCATCAGGTTGGTCGTCACGTTGCCCGCATCCAGAGCGCCGAAGGTAATCTGCGTGATCTTGCCCAGCGCGCCGGTCGGGGTCGTATCGGTTTCCCCGGTGGCGCGGCAGGCGACGATCGCAATGAAAAAGCTGATGAAGACGGACAGGATACCCATCCAGATTTTGATGTCGAAAAGAAACCACTGCAGAAAGATGACGATCGGCGCAAAGATCGCGCAGCCTATGAAAAACCAGCTCATCGGCACTTCACGAACATCCGTATCCTGCGCCTCGCCAAAAGCCGCCGACACGCTTTTCACCGCACGCACCACGGTTTTCCATTGAAACGCGAAGGCCAAGAGTCCACTGGTCAGAATCATGGCGGAACCAAACCAGACGCTCCAGCCCACGATCACTTTATAACCAAGCTTGGCGTCGATCACGCCGTTTTCATAGAGCCAGGGGGCAAGGCCACCGTAGTTGATCACAGCCCCGAGCATCATGCTCCATGCCGCGCGAAAGCCCATGATCATGCCGGCGCCGATCAGGATCAAACTGCCTTCGAAGGCAAAGGTATAATCGACCAGCGGCCGACCCGCGAGTTTGATGCCCGGGATGTTGAACTTTTCGGGAATGTTGAAGGGCACGAAACGTCCATGCGCATCGCGAAAAAAAGCCACGACAGCGCCCGCGATGCCGGCCCATGTAAGAAACTTCGCGGCCTTGTTCTCGCCGCCATCACCGTGATCATGCAAAGCGCGCAGAGTTTCCGCGGCTGCAGTTCCCGTGGGAAAGCGCAGCTGCTCGACGTTGATCATCTGCTGCTTCATGGGAATCGCCATCACCACGCCGAGCATCGCGATCATGCTGATCCAGAAAAACATGGGCCACGCGCCCATCGTTTCCCCTGTGATCATCATAAGAGCGGGAATCGCCGCCACGGTTCCGCCGCCGGTCATATAGCCCGCGGCACTGGCCACCGACTGCATGGCATTGTTTTCCAGCATGCCGAAGGCCCGGCGTACGATGCGTAATTTCAGAAGGATCGAAAAGATGGCGAACGCCAGAATACCGGCTGTAATGGAAACGCCCATACTCCAGCCGGTTTTCAGCGACACATAAAGATTCGAAAGGCTCATGAAGCCGCCGAGCAACATGCCGGCCAGGGCCGCTCGGAAGGTCAATTGCCGTTGTGGTTGCGCCTCGTGCATGGGAAAGCCTGCTCCACCGTTGGAAACGTGAACACGAAATCCTGACAGGACATGCTTTCGCACGGAATCGTTACACCTGTTCAGGAAAGAACCACAGGACTCTAGCCGTTTCGCCGAAGCTCCACAAAAGAAATTTTATGCGTTTATTTTTTAAGCACTGATATTTTCTGAGCCGGTATATTTTTACAGACCGCCAACTGAGACATGGGCTATTATGATGCAAACAACTTGAAGGAGAAGGGCTATGGTATTGAGACCCCAAGGGTGGGCTCTGCTCGGCTGTCTGGCATCAGGACTGCTTTTGAGCAATTGCGCCATCCAAACTTATCCTGGTCAACCGGGAGTGCGCACCAATGGTTTTGCCAAGATCGACATGGAAACTGTCGATGAATCGGGACTGTGGGTTTACGAAGTCACCTACGATAATTCGCCGACCGGAGAAGGCGTCGAGCAGATCGTGACCAAGCTTTATCCCACGGCCTACACTTACACCTCCAACGTCCGCACCAACTCGGACGGCACCACCTATCGCCATAAGTTTCCTTACAAGGGTGGGCGCATTCAGATGATCTCGATTCCCAAAGACGGCACCATCATCATGCCTCCCGACAGCCTGGTGCAGGTCATGGTCGATTACGATATTTCGATGGATGAAGTCGATGATCGCAATCTGAGCGAGGAAGGTCTGTTCGCAAGGCCCCAGGCCTTTGTGGAACGCGTGGCCCAGCAAACCCGCATGAAATGGGATATTCTGCGCGCCGGTGAGTTCATGGCCGGCAAGCTCCACTATGCGATCGGCAAGGTGCGGGTCGGTACGGAAGAACTGGAATTTGGAGCGGCTCCTATCAAATTGTCCACAACGCTTTCTCAGAGCGGTGTGCTCCTGAACGTATCGACGGAGCAGAAGCAGAAGATGCGCGCCTTCATCAATGAAAAGTTCCCCAAAGGCTATAACGGCCCTGTGGAACTGTTCCTGACCGATGGCACCAGCTTTAAAACAAACCTGGGTCTGAACACCATCGAAACCGCCAAGGCTGCTGGAAAGAAAATCATTATCCAGTCCGTGAACTAAGGAGTCGAACCCAATGATGAATAAATGGACCCTGCTATTGGTCTTGTGGGGATGGACAGCGGCTCTGCATGCTGAATCCTACATCGTTCTTTTCAAAAATCAGGCCAGCCTTGTCACCGGCAAGGACGCTCATAAGCAGCAGATGCTATCGAAGCGCGTCAGCAACAGCGAGCGCATCGATAAATTGCTCGCCGCTCTGGGTGCGAACAAATCCACTGTGAATTTTCAGGATCTCTGGCTGGTTTCCGGTATGGAACTGCAGCTGAAGACCGATGAAGTCGCCCAGGTTCAAAAGCTCGACTTCGTGGACCGCGTGCTCGTCAATCAAACCCGCAAGTATATAGCGCCTGTGACCCGTGATGCCCCTGTGGTCATGGATCCGACCTGGGGACTGCGCCGCCTGAATACCGACGTCATCCGCAGCAGCTATCCTGAAATCAACGGCACTGGTGTGCGGGTTGGTGTGATTGATACCGGAATCCAGAGTCGTCACCCCGAGTTTGAAAAGAAGAACAAGGTCGTCTTCAAGGACTTCGTGAACGGCATCGCCTATGCCTATGATGATAACGGTCACGGCACGCACGTGTCCGGCACCATCGCCGGCGCGACCACGGGCATCGCACCCAACGTCGATCTTTATGTGGCCAAAGCCTTCAGCGCCACAGGCAGTGCCAGCGACGCCTGGCTCCTGAATGCGATGCAGTGGATGTACGATCCCGATGGGAATCCCGAGACCGAAGATTTCCCGCATGTGATCAGCAATTCCTGGGGTCTCGACATCCCCTTCGACATCGTGGATATGATCGAATACGAAGCCTTCCACCGCGCGATCATCGCCTGGGTTGAATCGGACATCATTCCTGTGTTCGCGGCTGGTAACAGCGGCGCCTCGCCCAACGGCATGCCCGGTGGCTTTGCGGAAGTTCTGTCGATCGCCGCATTCGATGCGACCAATACCATCGCCGAATTTTCGAGCCGCGGTCCCAACTACTGGCGTACCGGAAAAAATGTGCTGAATGTGTTCAAGCCCGACCTTGCAGCGCCGGGTGTGGATATTTATTCAGCTATGCCGGGCAACAGCTATGAATACATGTCGGGCACGTCGATGGCGACTCCGCATGCGACGGGCAGTATCGCCCTCATCCTGCAGAAGACAGGTCGTCAGTCGCTGGCGGATCTGAAAACTCTTCTGCTCTATTCGATGGAGCCCAAATTCGACTTTGACTTCGGTTCGGGTATCATCAATCCGCTGGGCGCCCTGCAGATGCTGGGCGAACCGGCCAAACGCTCGCTGTCCCGCTAAACAAAAAGGCCCGGTGATTCCGGGCCTTCTTATTTCACCAGCTGCTGCCCAGTCCTAGATAAAAGACCGAGGCCACCGCCACGCCATCATCAAGAAAAACATCCCGCAGGACATCCGCCTGAGCCCCCAGGCTCACATCAATATGCGGATAGAGAAAGACGCTGTGCAGCGATAAGCCGAGCGCCAGACCACCGACTGTCTGTTTTTCCTTCAGATCACGATCCCCATACACACTGAGCGAGCGCTTGATCAAAAGGACCTCGGGTCCCGCCTGCCACTGCCAACGGGTTTGAATGCCGCTGGCACGCCGGGATAAAAAGCCGATGTCTTCATGCTTGCCCAGGGCCAGCGAGATTTTCTGCGCGGAGATATCCTGCTCGGTCTTATCGAAGCGTCCGCCGCTGCCATCATCGTCGAGGTCGATCAAGACGCTCTGGCGCCGGGATGTAAACTGAGACAGCTGCGCATGCAGGTTGAAATCCCGCCAGGCCTCGTCCTTCTGATAGCTGATCTGAAAGCCGGCCCAGGGTTTGGGTGACCAGCGTTCTTTCAGATCGCTGGCAAAAAACTGCAGGGCCGTGGGGCCGAAGGTCACATGATGGGTGGGCTGGCTGACAAAGAGTTCGGACAGGGAATAGTCGCGACCCTTTTCGAATTCCACGACCCGATCCAGCACAACCTTCTTGCTTTCCGGATCCATGATGATCAGCTGATGCTTGCCATCCGGAATGCGAACGGCACCCTGCTCCAGAGTTCCGATCGGGGATTTATTCACAAAGACTTCGTATTTTCTAAGGGTCCATTGCCAGGCGTAAAGTATGGAATCCCCCACCTTGGTGGATTTCCCGCTGACGATCACCGGATCCTTGCCGACGAATTCCACCTTGGCCGTCGGATGCTGGCCGCTTTGGGTATAGGCGATCACGCGGTTGCTCGCATACTGATGGGCTTCCGACATCGAAACAGCGCCATCACCATCCAGGTCGGATTTAAATCCTTCGAGGAGGAAGTAGGTGTAAACACCGTGACCCAGCTTTTCGCTTTCTCGCGCTTCCTCGGCCCAGGCGCTGGCCGTATAGATCGCTGCGCTTTCCACCACCGAATCCACAGGCTCCTGCATCGCACCGGCTTTTTGCTGGGCGAGGATGTTCATGATCTGCGGGGTAAGATAGGCCTTCCCGCCGCCTGCATAGCAGGAATCAATAATCAGAGCCTTGCGCCGGGACCGGAGCTTTTGAAAGCGGGCCAGGAGTTCATCAATGCCAAGGGCCGTGGCCTCCGTTTGAGCGAATTTTGTATCGCCCATGACAAGAAACTTGCGCAGCCCCAGTCCGCCTGTTTCGGGACGGGGTCCGCTCGCCAGGGTTCCATGGCCCGAAAAATAAATCACGACGGTATCGTTCTCGCTTCTATTCTCCTTTTCCAGCTGGGCGATCGCATCGAGCACGCTCTGTCGGGTCACGGCTTTTCCGGTGCTCTGCGGCGTTAAAAGCCAGCCGCCGTCGAAATTATTTTTCAGCGCCTGGTAAACAGAGGCCGCATCCTTTTCGACGAACTGCAGCTTCGGCCAGCGCGCGTCTTCAAAATTACCGATGCCTATGGACAGCACCAGCTTCTGTTCGCGGGCTTTTTCCTGAGCGAAATTCATCTGGGGCCAAAGGCCTAAAACAGCACAAGCAATCCATGACCATAATTGACGCAAGGCTTAAACTCCCTCGGAGCGTGGTTCGTGGCCCTCTTCGGCCGGATGCAGACTGCTTATGACCAGCAGCGGCTCAGTTGCAGGGTTTTCTGGGGCTGGCACCAACGCCGCATCCGAATGAGGAATCGGCAGTCGCTGCATTTTACTTTGAAAATAGAGTGGTCCGAAAATCCAGGATGCCCAGGAATGCCAGCCGAGCTCCGGGAATTCCTGTTTCAGAAGGCGCAGCATGAGCGCGGCCCACAGAAGATGCAGGACTGGAATTACGGCCAGCATAGGCAGAGGCGCCTCCTGAAACGAAGCCGGATCCATGATCACCTGAATCCCGCGGCTCGTCAAAGCCGCCGCAAAGATGCCGAGCGAAAGCCAGAGCAGGGAACGCGGCGCGATGCTGCGACCCGTTTTGCGCATGCGCCTGTCGGCATCGGCATACCAGAAAAGGGCAAAGGCACCGCTGCTCAGAATGAGCATGACGAACATGAAAAGCAGTGAACGCTGCGGCCAGATCATGCGCTGGTTGACCCAATCGTCACTCTGCAGCTGCCAGCCGATGGCCACCAGGAAAAGTATGAAAAGTCCCAGTATCTGCGGAAAAGCGACCGTAAATCGTTCCCAGAACGTAGGGCTCGCCTTGGGCTGATAGGTCACGAAACGTCCCAGCTCCTGCCGCACCTGATCCGCATCTTCCAGGTAAACAGCCAGATCGCGAACATCCACATGATCCGCAAGGCTCGTGTAGTCATGCACGAACGAAAGAACGCCATCGGCGAATGTTTGCGTCAAGTGATAGCGAAAGCCACTGTTCTCGATCGTGAAGTCATGCGCAGGCACTGACCATTCCGCGGGGATCACCACATCCTGCCTGTGCGTGATCTGAAGGGGAAACATTTGCGCCACGGGATGCACGCGCTTCACCTTCTCGGGCTGCATCAGATACTGGCTGATATAAGCCCCGGCCGCCACATCCAGACGCCACGCGCCGCTGTCCGTCTGCCGCCAAAGATCAGGAACCGAATAGCTCTCGGTTATGGTAAGTTCGTTACCCAGTCGATCATCCTGAAAAACCGGCGCCTGCTGAATCTCAGCCGCGGGATAAAGCTTCTTGATATAGTTAGCCAGATTATCACTCAAAACCACCGAGCCCTGGGCCGCGAGATCCGCGCGCATTTTCTCGGCCTGCCACCCGGAAAACCGGCTCTGAATCGTCAGGACGATAGGCTCCAAAAAATCCTGAGTCTCATAGCGTTCCTGATAGTCGATGCGTCCAACCGGAGTCAGCGCCGGATCCTGCTTCAAAAGCTCCCGCGCCCCTTCCCGCAAAGGCAAGCCCACATAGAACCCGGGATAATCCCGCGACTCAAGCTTCACACCCTGATGCGATAGAGTTCCATCCACCCAATAAAGAGCGCCCTTGGCCGGATCCTTCACACCCACGATCACATGATTGAACGCCAAAGGCGTGGCCGGCATCGCCTCCAGTTCCTGCCCGCCTTCACTGCGAACAAGAATAGGAAAGGCCTCATAGCCGAGTCTTTGAATCAAACGCGTTAAAAGAAGGGCCTTGTCCTTGCAGTCACCAAACCTTTTCCGCAGAACCTCATCCGGTTGCCGGGGAACGAAGGAACCCGAACCCAGCTCGATACCAACATAACGAATATCGTCCTGAACGAAACGAATGGCCTCCTCGACCTGAGCCTTCTGCTCTTGGACCCGCTCGCGTATGCGCTGGGCCATGTCCTCGACGGCCTGATCGCTCGCGCCTTTCACCTGGTAAAAAGGCAGGGCCCACCGCACGACTTCATCCCAGTCCTTCCAACTGCTGAAGGTCAGGGTATCCATAGGATCCATCCATTCAGGAACCTGATCCTCGCTCAGCTGGGGCGGCAGCTTGCGGCCGGTCCACTGCATGATGAGCCCTGAACCTTCCACCCGCTGCTGGATGGCAACATCCGCGCGATTGGCTTTCCACTGCACCGAGGCCTCCCGGGGCCAGATCTGACGAATCTGGGCTTCGAGCACCGGCACCGTCCAATTCAAATCATGCCGGCCGCTATATTTCTTGCCCAAAAGAGGCTGCTGCCCCACCACGCTATAAGCATAGTCCACAACATCACCGACCCTCAGGTCGTGCAGAAGATAGGACGCCGTGAGCGTTCCATCGAAGATCTGCCGCTCGCTGTCCTTTTCACGTCGAATCATTTCAAAATCAGTCGGCTTCAGGGTGATCACGGGTTGATCCTGATCCCTCTTGATGGTGATGTGATGGAAAATCAATTTTTCATAACCCGGATCGAAGTCCGCAATGATCTGACTCAGCTCATCCAGGCCGGCGGGATTATTGATGCGTCCGACAAGGCGGAAGAAGGATTGCGGCGCCGGACCTACAAAAGAATCCTGCCGATCGACAAGCAGGTAGGTCACCGGACCATCGAATTCCCCCACGGATGCGGTCGTGGCTTCATGGTGCAGAACCCATGACGGTACGGGCTTTATGGACAGCGAAGGCCCTGCGTTCACGCCCTGCGCGTGCGCCCGTCCCATCCATCCAAACCAACTGAACCAGAAAAGCCAGAGTAAGGGCCATCGCATAGGGATTCCTTGCCAAACATGTCCGGGATTAGCCGCCCCAAAGTTTCAGAAGTGGCAGCGTGCAGGCAGTTCCCAGAAAATAAACGGAGCTGGCCAATTCAACAAGACCAAACAGCTCGTCAGCCCAGGTCAAACGCTTTTCCTGTTCCCGACTTTCCGAAAGAAGCCAATCCTCCAGCAGCCGCATTTGCTCAGTCCGGGGATCGCGTCCCCGAAGTCGCGCGTGATCCAGCTCCCGGATCCAGGCCTCGTGCCAGGGCCCAGCCTGACTCGCACCGAGCCACGCCCTGGTGAAATTCGCCTGCAATGACGGGGAACTGGCCAAAGGATGAGCCGGAAGACGCCTGAGCCAGAGCATAAGGATAAGAAGGTTCCCACCCATCAATAAAAGCGCAGGAGGATTGTCCGCCATGCGTAAAAACCAGCTGCCATCCAGAACCAGACTGGTCGCAAGGCCCAGTCCTGCAGCCAGGCCAAGTCGCAGGGCCGCACCATAGCCCACCCGCAGGCGTTCCCCGTCGCTACGTTCCAGGCTGTGAATCCATGTCAAAAGTGTTCGTAAAGCCTGAGGCTGCAGACGTCCGCTGCGGAGCTGCTCTCTGAAAACAACTGTCAAAGGGTCAGTGAGCGGCCCTGGGCTCTGGTACTCCCGCGATTCCAGACAACGCAGAAAACTCTGCGTGGACCCGGACCATGATGCAAGGCGCCTTTCTCCGCGCCAGCGGAGGAAGACCAGACTATTCATTATGAGAAGAAGAATAAGACCATTCATGCGGAAGTTTTAACAGCGGGGCACGATGTCATCCAGCGACATCGAATGAATCGTGGGTCTGAGTGTTCGTTACGAAACAAAGATCGAGCGGCAGCGCCATGATCAGAGTGAACTGCACATGGGCACGATCATTCAAAGATCCCAAAGTCACCTGAATGGAGCCACCCTCCTCTTCCAGATAACTCCTCACCGCATCCAGCCCCACACCACGGCCGGAAATATCACTGACCGCGTCCTTGGTGGAAAGACCGGAACGGAAAATGAGTTCCGCCAGGTCCTGATCGGTATATTGCGGCGGCAGTAGTCCCCGCTCTTTACCGATGCTTTCCAATTTCAAAAGATCAAGGCCCTGACCGTCATCACGGTAATGAAAATAAAAATAAGGCGCGCTGACCCTTGTTCCCACGTGGATCCGCCCCTGCGCCGGCTTTCCTTTGCGGAGGCGCTCCTCGGTGGATTCAAAGCCATGGTCCAGGGAATTGCGCAGAAGATGCGTTAAAAGACTGTGCAGAAGATCAGCGCCTTTATCCTTGAGCATAATGGAGCTGGGTTCAAGCACAACGATCGGCGTGGCCTTGCCCAGATCACGGGCCATCGAATCCATGCCGCGGCAGCATTCATCAATAACGCCGGCCAGCGCCGTCGAGCAGCTCTTCAAAAGAACCTGCCGCGACTCATGCAAACATTTCAGGGCGGGTTCATTTAAATTCATGGTTTCCAGACGCCCAAGCTTATCGAGCGTGTCTTCGATATCCTTCCGCGACATGCGCACGGCCTGATTTCCAGACTGCCACCCCAGACGGGACTGACTGACGAGACGATAATGTTCCACCACGGCTTCCACGCGGTCCAGATCCTTTAAAAGACGCGCGGAATCCCAGAGAGCCTCACCCTTCTGCAGAGCCGCATAATACTGCTCGGCCTCGTGACTCACGCTGGACAGGGCACCCAGATAATAAGTCCGCGCCGCGCCTTTGATGGTATGCATGTTCACAAAGAGCCGCTTGATGACATCCGCAGGGGCCTGACGCCCTTCCTGAAGGATCGTCCGGTTTTCCTGAAGATAGGCCAGGGTCTTGTCAACGAAGCGATGGAAGCGATCCTCGGGGATCTGAATGAGTTCCATGATAACCTTCATGTCCTCTTCCTGACGTCGCGCCTGCGCTTCGAGTCGTCTGAGCTTGGTTACGTCACGAATGCTGACCAGGACTTTCTCTACGGTCTGCGCCTTGCTGAGCATCGGATTCCAGTCGATCTGAAGCGTTCGGGTTTCCTCCGTTCCCGGCACTGCGAACTCCAGTTCATGGACAAGATTCGCGGCATTGAGTTCGAAGCCGACCGGGTCCTCGCCCAGGCGGCATCCAGGCTCGATTCCGTCAGGCTCTTTTCTTCCTCACTGAGTCGCGCCCGATCCAGGATCAAAGTCCGAAGAGTCTGTCCCTTCATCTGCGGCTGGTGAGTCAGGTCTTTCAGATATTCCGAATGCAGCTCGTCGATTGTCTTATCGGTCGTGCTGATCGTAAAAATACCCTGACGGATGTGGGCCAGGATCGACTTGATATCGCGCGTCTGCATGGCCACCTCGGACTGCAGTTCCCGACTCAGATGTTCCGAGCGACGGAAGGCGCTGGCAAATCGAAGGGCTACGATCTGGGATTGGCAGATGATACATATGCTCATGCCCATGGCTGTGGAATTCTGCGGCAAGGAATCATAGCCATAGGAATTCAAAACATCCAGGACGGCTCCGATCACGACGCAGCCTATCCCGCTCAGCGAAATCACAGCCCCCTCATTACGGGCCCAAACAGCCCGCAGCAGAATAAAAATCCCATTGAAGCCCAGAAAGAGGCTGATCATTTTCAGAAGATTGCTGAGCTGACCGTAGACGGTGGCCGAGGTGAACACTGCAAGGCGAACAGCAGCGTCAGGCTTTTCATCCAGGCTTTGGGAACAAATCCAGGAAAGCAGCTGTTCGTAAAATAGAGGAGACTCAAGGGGCCGATGATCATTGTTCCGTAGATAATTTTAAAGATCACTTCGAACTTGAAGGCCGAATCCGGAATGAAGGGCGTCGCGGCTTCGGCAATCGCCAGAAGCCTGATGCAAAGAAGAATCGAGAAGATCGCCAGGAACAGACTGGGACGATCCTCAGGACGCCGCAGATAAAGCGAACTGCTATAAACAGCCAGGAAAAAGATCACCCCGAGGAGCCAGTAGTTCAGTTTATCCTGGAGTTTCAGATACTGGCTCAGATCAAAATAATCACCGATGCGGGGCGCCAGCCACAGCCCGCCCCAACTGTGATGAAAGTTGCTGGCATGAATCAGGATGACCCAGGTTTGATCAGGGCTCGCGCGCAAAGGCAGAAGATTGTCCCGGGCCGTTAAAGGACGGGAATGCTCGCGATCGAGTCCGGCTTCACCGATATCAAAGCGCGCAAGGCTGCCTTCCGGATCCTGCAGCGTGAAAGCCTGCAGTCGGCCGCTGGTATAAACGCTGGCCCCTTCCAACGCCAGCTGCCCTGGCGGCACCTTATGCACAACCAGAGCATAGGTGGCGATTGCAAAATCGTCCTTGAAGAGAGAAGGCGCCGCGTTCATGAAACGCTCGCCGCTTGGAGCTGTCAGCAGTTTCTGAGGATTGTGCCGCCAGCGCTCCAGAAAATTCTGCGGAGTGATGTGCTCATGCGGGAAAAAATACCAGTCGCCTGTCAAACGCAGGGCGTGCGCCTTGTCCCATGCGCTCAAATCGACTTCGCCGTGTTTCACTGTGACCTGCTTCAGGCTCGCCGCCCAAAGAGGACGGATCCCGCCAAACTGCAGGAGAAGCAGATACATGATAATACGAGCGAATGCCATCCACCGACCCACTATGTCAATATGTGTAGACTTTCGGCTTCCGACAAATTTACCTTGAGTTACAGCGGACAGCGGGAGGGGAAACCCACAGGGCGTGGGTTCAGACGACTCAGTGCTTTTGGGCCAGAAGATGATGGAGAGCCTGCTCAGTGGCCGAGAGCGCGCGTTCCAGATCCGGAAGACTCGTCTCGATTTGTGCAAAACTCTCGTCTTTGGCTGCAATTTCAATGGTGCCAAAGATTTCAGCCAGCCGGTTGTAGCCGGCGTCCAGACAGGATCCTCGGGCCGTGTGGGCCTTGCTGTTCAGCACTTTCTTGTCGCGTTCGCCAATATGATTTTTCAGAAAGGATGTCGTCTGACGGGCCGTTTCCAAACAGCCGGACAGAAGTTCATCGACAAAAGGGCTATCCTCGGTGTCGTATTTCCGAAGCTCGTCGATTCGCTCCAGCGCAATGATTCTATTATCCATGACTTACCTCACTTCCATCCCATCAATTTTCAAGACTTAGCGTATTTTGCCTCCAGTTAAAAGAGCAAATTCGTACAAATTCATCAAACCGATTGGCGCCTTAATGATCTCATGACCCTTGACGGAATGGTGGCCTGCGGTCGAAAAGTCAAAGGCACCTTCCGCCTGCGCCTGGGAGCGCCGACAGATGATGCCTGAGAGTTTCATGACTACAGGTTTGAAATACTAGGAAGCGGGACTGGCAGCAGCGTGCTGATCAAGGCTTATCGCACACTTCGCGAATATTCACCTTCTTGGCTTTACCGCCTTCGATATCGACAAGGCCGAGTTTCGCGCCGCACACATAGGCGATATCCAGGCGTTCGATGCCTTTTTCAGCCTTGACGTCGATGCAGTAGAGTCCCTTGGCATTATCCAGAGCAAGGCCCACTCTTTCAATGGAACTGGCGGACGCGATATTCACGAACACCACCTCAGGCTTGTCACCGGCCAGCTGAATATTGGATTTTTTCAGCTTATCGACATTCACATTCACTTCACGGATGTCATACTTTTCACCGGCAGCGGCCTTGTCCCACTGCGGCCAACACTTGGCCAGCTTATCCTTCAGCTCCTTGGGAAGCTCGGGGGCCTTGGGCGGAGCCGGAGGTTCCTTGCCAGGGGGCGGCGTTTCCTTGCCAGGAGGCGGTGGTTCCTTGGCCGGTTCTTCACCCTTGCCGCCTTTCCCCATGGAGTCGATGATGCCGCCATCCACATTCTTATCAATGATAACCGTATCCTCGTCCGGAACGATCACCGCATCCTCGCTGCCGCCTTGACCTTGACCATAGGTCTTGCTGCCAAAACTCGCGCTCAGAGAGCCGAACTGCCGATCGTCACTGCTATTTTTTCCTTTGCAGGACAACAGCAGCAAACTTACTGCAGTCAGGGTTAAGATGCGATGCATGGTGAATCTCCGTCAGTTTTTACTCATAACGAGGAAAAGGATGCAAGGAGCGCACCATGCGTAACCAACTGAAATCAATAGAAAAAGGAACATAAAAAGCGGATAGAACCAAGACAGTGTCGCACCGGGCAAAATTTTCAAGCAAGGTCCTGTTATGCTTTGGAAATGAGATTACGTAGCGCACTCATTCTGATCGTCCTGTCCCTTCATCTGCTGGCTGTCACAGAGGTTCGTGACATCCTGGATGATGAGCGCGTGCTTTTCATCAAAGAGGATGATCCGCGCGTTATCCTGCAGCTGACTCGCGATGTGATCACACGTGGGCCCGAGGCCCAGGAGCAGCTTTGGATTCGGGCCATATGGGCGGAAAGTTCGGTTTCCAATGATTTTGGTGACAAGATCGGAACCCCGGACGATCGTCAGAAAGCAAGGCGCATGGCGCGGGAACTGGGGATGATCCGCGAGGCCTTGGATCTGGAACTTGATGCGCTGCTCGACAGTCGGGCGGCCGACAAGAGCGAAGAATTCACCCAGCTTTTAAAGCAGGCCGAACTCATGAATCAGCCGTTGGTGGCTTCGCGCATACTGCGCGAGCATGCCTTTTGGTTTTATGAGCGCGGGGAAGTGCTGAAGAGCATCGAACTGCAGAAGCGCTCGGCGGCATTTCTGGATCAGGTTCCGAACCTTCCTGTCATCGAAGGCCTGCGACTCAAGATAGATATGGCGATGGTGCTCGATACCGAAGGGCAACCGCTGCGGGCTCGTCAACTTTATGAGGAAATCGCTGCGGAATGTGGTCGCCGCTATATGCGATCGCTCTGCATCACCAATGCTCATGAAATGGGGCTTCACTACAGCGCCTCGCAAAGTGAAAAGGACTGGCCCACGGCCGAGTCCTGGTTTCACAAGGCTCAAAAAGAAGCCCGCGAGTTTCGTGACGGCTGGACGATCGCCAAAGGGGAAGCTGCATTGGCCACCCTTTACACCAAGCTCAAACGCCACGACGAAGCCATTGCCCATGGTCAGCAGGCGGTGAAAGAATTTCTTCCCTTCAAAAATAACCTTTGGACCGGCGACGCCTATAAAAAACTCGGGGCCGCCTATGAAGCCGCCGGGCGGCCGCTCGAAGCGGTCGACGCTCTGCAAAAAGCTCAAAAATTCATCCCGGTTGATTATCTTCAGGATCAAAGTGAAATCCATCGCCTGCTGGCACGCGCCTGGGAAGCCCTGCGCGATGATGCCAAAGCCCTTTTGCATCTGAAGCAGCATCTGGCTCTGAGTGATCGCATCAAAAATGAGCGCGAGACCCGCGAATATTCGAAAGCCATGGTCGATCTGGGCCTGCGGGTGGAAGAGGAACGAAATAAAGTCCTGAAAGCTGAAAACAGCATGCAGAACCAGCGCCTCAGGGATGCCGAGGAGCTGCGCTTTCTTTTGCTGATGAGCCTTATTCTGGCGGCTGTGGCGATTGCTTCCCTCTTGCTGGCTACGATCCGATCCCGGCAGCTCCGTCGCGGGGAAACGCACATGCGCCGCATTCTGCAGCAGATTCAGGAAGGCATCCTGACCTTTGATGCCGAGCTCCGCATCCGAACGGGCTATTCGCAGTATGTGGAAAATGTGTTTGGACGGCCTTTGGTCGGCCAGCATATTCTCAGGGATGTGCTCGCGGCCGGGCCTTTTACAGCGGATGAAATTCGCACCTTTGAAGAGGTCCTGTCGCTGTCCATGAGCGAAGGGCCTTTGACCTGGGACTTCAATCAGCATCTGCTGCCATGGGAATTGACCTGGAACAAGGAAAGAATATTGGCTCTGCACTGGCAGCCGATTTATGGTTCGCACGGGCGCATGTCATCCATTCTTTTAAGCTTCCGTGACATCACGCATCAAAAGGAGCTGATGAAAGAACTGGCCCTGGAACGTCTGCGGAGTGATCGCATCACGCGCTGCCTTCAGGAACTGATTGAACTGGGGCCCGAGAAAACGGCCCGCGTGTTCCAGGACACGCGCAGCTTTATGAAGAGCTGTCCGCAGTGGATGGCTGAAGGTCAGAACGCGGAAATTTTCAGGCGTCTTCATACCCTGAAGGGTCTCGCCCGGAGCTTTGGACTTCGCGAGCTGGCGCAGGCCGCCCATGATTTCGAAGATATTTTTATGAAGAAGGTTCCCGCACGGCAGGATATCGAGGCCGCGTTCGAACGCTTTCAGGCGAGTTTTGCCGCTTATACGTCTGTGGAACTTTATGGGGCCACGCCGCATCATGCCGTCAAATCCCTTTTCGCCTGTCTGGATCCTTTGCTCCCCGATCTGCGTCGGCGCAGTGAAGACAGCGGCCTTGCATTTGACGGCATCACGGCCCGTGATCATGTCAGCCATTGGCCGCCGATCATTCTAAACAAATTGGAAGCCATTTTTGTGCACGCCCTCAACAATGTCATCGATCACGGATATCGTGGACCGCAGAGCGAAGGTCAGAGCGTGGGCGCCGTCCGCATTGAAGTGGAAGCGACCGAAGATGCCGCCGGACTTCACCTCACCATTCGGGATTACGGGCATGGAATCGCCTGGACCAAACTCCGCGCGCGGGCGCTGCAGCTTGGGTTGGACGTACTATCCGAACGGGAGCTCGCGCAGCTGGTGTTCGAGGATCGGCTTTCAACCACGAGTGAAATCACGGCCACCAGCGGCCGGGGCGTGGGCATGAGCGCGGTTCGCAGCCTGTGTGAGGAGGACGGCGGCGCCGTGGAATTTACGGCCAATGATCGCGGCCCCGGCGCGCTGCTGCGGATCCACTGGCCTCAGCCGCGGGCTCTTTCCAGCGGTTTTTGAACGACTGCCCGCCTGGGATGAACCTTGAGCCGAAAACCCTGGGGCTTGAGAGTCAGATTTTCTATGATCTTCAGCTGATAGTTCTGATAATCCTCGAACTCGAAATTCTTCAGTAAAAGCGCCAGCGCAAGCGTCGCCTCCACACTCGCGAAGTGCTGGCCGATGCAGATGCGCATGCCTGTCCCAAAGGGTCGATAGGCCTTTTCCGGACGCTGACGGCAGGCTTCCGCACTGAAATGATCGGGATTGAAGGCGTCCGCGTTCGGTCCCCAAACTTTAGGATCGCGGTGCAAAAAGGGTGTGAAGACCAGCACCCGATCGCCCGGTCTCAGCCGGTATTTGCCGCCCAGCGTCGTCGGCGCATGAGGTGTTCGGGAGAATGCGGGGGCCGTGGGCCAAAGGCGCAGCGATTCCTTCAGGACCTGATCCAGATAGGAAAGTTTTTGGATATCGACGAAGGTCGGATCCATTTGATTATCCACACCGAAGACGCTATCGACTTCCGCCACTGCGCGCGCCATGACTTCGGGATGCTTCACCAGGAAATAAAGGGCGAACGAGAGCCAGCCGCTGGTCGTTTCATGACCAGCGATCAAAAAGGTGATCAGCTGAAAGCGGATGTTCTCGGCATCAAGGGTGGTGCCTGTCTTGCGATCCACGCCTTCGAGCATAAGCCCCATAAGGTCCCTTTGCCCAGGACGGGGATGCGCGAGGCGCTCGGCGATCACGTTATCCACGATGCGGAACATGAGGTCACGGTCCAGGGTGAACTGCCGGCGTCCGCGGAAATCGAGGAATTTCTGCAAGGAACTCGACCGGACGTGCCGACGGCAGTCCGCGAGGCAGCGCAGCATTGCGTTCACGAAGGGATGAAGTTCGTCGTTTTCAAAGCTATTGAAGCGGTAGTCAAAACCGCAAAGAGCGATGGTATCGAGGGTGAGGCGTGTGAAGTCTTCGGCGACGTCCACGCCCGTCGGATCATAGGCGGACCATTTTTCCACCAGTTTTTTGCCGGTTTCCAGCATGCCGGGGAAATAGCTGCGAATGGCCTTCATGCTGAAGGCCGGCATCAGGATCTGATGAGCCTTGGCCCAGTTTTCCTCGTCATTGCGGGCTGTGAAGAGTCCATCACCCGTGAAGCGCCTGACATATTTCAAAGGGCCGCCTATGCGTTTGCCGAAGCGCTTTTCATCGCACAGTTCCTCGGCCAGCGCATAATCCGTAGCGACCAGGACGCGATCACCGGGGAGGCGCAATTCAAAGAAGGGTCCATACTGTTTCGAAAGTTTCATCAAACCCTGGACAAAATCCGCGCCCATGAAGTGATGCGCGTGTCCCAGAAACGGCAGACGCGGCGGCTGAGGGATAACATCTGTCGGCAAAAGAGGAAGCGATGCAGTGGACACGAAGTCTTGCTCCTTTGTTCCGAGAGTTCCGCTGGCATGGGTAAAAACCCATGTTTATCGAGAGAGTGATGCACTAATATCTTTATCTCAGGGCAGGTGAGAACGCAAGAACAGGGAGGCAGGACGCCGACGCGAGCACGCAAGAGAAACACTCTCAAGGCTCCGAAGGCAGATCGTGATTCTGTATGGCGGAACGATAAGCAGGAGATCTTTGAAAGCGTTCGAATTCCAATCTATCGCGGATAACGGCTTTCTTTGCATCCTCATCAGGAAGCGTGAGCGCCCCTGCAGGCGCCCGCGATTGAGGAGGAGCCGACTTGCGAATGATGAGTCGCCGTCCGATCCAGCTGACATCTGTTTCATCCTGCAGGCGTTCCGCGGCTCCGGTCAGAGTTTTCAGGGTCAAAGGCAGCGAGTCCTCTTCCAGGGCATCCATCAGCTCCAGAATCAGCGCCCGAATCCGCGACTCCTGCAGATTCTCGAAAAGAACCGCACGCAGCATAGGATCACCACGCAGAGCGACGATTTTCAAACGCTTCCCGTCCAATCGAACAATGCGAAGAAAAGCTTCTGAACCAGTTGAAATGCGGCGGGCATGCAGGGGAACGTCAAGGGCACCGGAAAGAATACTGGCATCGACCATCAACTTCTGTTTGGTGACGCCCGTCGTGCCCGCTTTGAAATCCTGTCCCGGCAGCAAAGCGGCATCGCCATTTTCCGCGGGTGCAGGCAAGGAAATTTGTCCCTGACGGGCTTTGGGCAGAAGATCCGCATAAGTCGTCTGCGGTGTGGATACGGAAGGCGTCGGGGCCGACGCAGGGCGCGGACGTCCAGGCGCCCTGGCTCCGCCCGTCCCTCGGCCTTTGGCGGAAGGTGCGGGCTTTTCCGTAAAGTGAATTTCCACAGGCACCCGAGGACGCGGGATCTCACGGCTGTGCGAGGGCAGGAAAAAAAAGAAGGCCCATCCGATGATCAGATGAGCCAGCAATCCGTAAACTAAACTGCGAAAGAGCATCAGGCCAGCTGTCCGCTCATGAAACCCTCTCTCTGCTGCCAGCGCAGCATCTTCAAAGTAAAGGCTTCATCCTCGACCGATTTTTTCTCGATGGGTTTGGCCAGCGAAAGAAATACGAGCAATCCCCGCAGGTCTTCACCGCTCAAACGATAGTGCACGCCCTTCCACATCGAACAGAGGTCGATGCTCTGCTGCTGACAGTTGCGGGGCAGGATATCCGGCAGATAATTGCAGGGTTCCACCTGCATGCGCATCTGCGCCAGCTCCAGGACTTCCGCCAGCGAGCTTCTGCAGTTGGCGGCATTGCGGCGATTTTTCTGCAAAACGTTCGCAACGAAAGGCAGGCCGGTGATGCTTCGCCACATCTCACCCAGGTCATAGTAATAACGGAAACTGCAGCGCTTCTGCAGCGCTTCGTTTTCAATGCGAAGATCAAGACTCGGTCCGTCTTCACCGCCACCCGTCCAGTTATTCCCGGAACCGTTGCTCAGGCGCTGAAGCGAATCGTAAGCGTCCGCACCGAAGATCAGCCTGTATAGAACGCGCGCGAGCACATTCCATGACGAGGCCGAGGGCGTGAGACGCATGGTCGGAAGACTTTCCAGGCGCGGCACGGGAAGACCGGCAAGACCCTGCGTGAGAACCGTCATGGCCTGCTTCAGGTTTTCCGTCTTGTGGAGCTGCGCCCAGCGGAAAACATCACGCAGCGCGTCGATGCGCGCGTCGATGACATTTTTCAGATGCATATTGTGATTGCTGAGACCCCAGAGGGCCAGGGCGCTGCCGCCTTCGACCGCGACACCCACAGGCAGGGCCATTTCAAAATCGGCGTGACGCACAAGACTGATGGAAGGGCAGAAGGCCATGGCGACCTCGCCCTGCTCCAATTTCTTATTCAGGCCCGCTCCATCATCGCGTACGAGGTGGAAACGAGGGGCGTACTTTTCGAGTTCTTGAACCAGAGGATGCGAACTCCAGGAATTCGAACAACCGATGAAGGTCGTGTCCTGGCGGTCTGTACTGGCACTTTTCATTTTAATATTGACTCAAGTTAGCGAAAACATAATCGGCTGCTTCAAGAGTCGCGGCAATCTCCTGATCGCCATGGGCGAAGGAAACAAATCCGGCCTCGAACGCCGACGGAGCCAGGTAAACACCCTGATGCAACATGCCCCGGAAGAAACGCTTGAACTGGTCGATATTCGCCTGGGCCGCCGCCTCAAACGAGGTGGGCAATTCCGAGCAAAACATGAAGCCGAACATGCCGCCTTCACTGTCGACCGAAAGCGCTACACCATGACGCGTGGCCCGCTCCTTCAATCCCAGAACCAGCTCTCTAGTACGCCGGCTCAAGTCTGTAAAGGCATATTTGTTTTGGAGGAGTTCCAGCGTCTTAATTCCACAGGTTACAGCGACAGGGTTACCCGACAGAGTTCCGGCCTGATAGACCGGTCCCGCAGGGGCCACCTTGTTCATAATTTCCGCTTTGCCGCCGTAAGCGCCAATGGGCATGCCCCCGCCGATCACCTTGCCGAGGGTGGTCAGATCAGGCTTAATCTTTTTAAGACCCTGCACGCCACTCAAACCGACACGGAAGCCGGTCATCACTTCATCAAAGATCAAGACCGCCCCATGCTGGGTGCAGAGTTCGCGCATCAGCTCCAGGTAACCATCCTTGGGTCGGATAAAGTTGCCGTTGCCGACGATAGGTTCCACGATCAAGGCGGCGATATCCTTGCCCTGCTGGGCGAAGAGGGCCTTCAGAGCTTCGCTGTCATTAAAGGCCAGGGTGATCGTATCCTTGGTCGATCCCTGAGGCACACCGGGGCTGCCAGGAATGCCAAGGGTCGCAATCCCCGAGCCGGCCTTGACCAAAAGCATATCCGCATGACCATGGTAGCAGCCGGTGAATTTAACCACCTTTTCACGGCCGGTATAGCCGCGCGCCACCCGCAGAGCGGACATGCAGGCTTCCGTTCCGCTCGATACAAGACGCAGCATGTCCACGCTCGGCAGGATCTCCTGCACCTTCCTGGTCAGCGTGATCTCGGCTTCACAGGGCGCGCCGAAGGAAAAACCCTGGCTCAGGACTTCGGTGACGGCCTTCACCACTTCGGGGTGCGCATGGCCCAGGATCGCCGGGCCCCAGCTGCCGACATAATCGACAAAACGGTTACCATCGACGTCCCACACATAAGCACCCTCAGCTTTTTTGATGAAGAGCGGATGCGCATCGACCTGTTTAAAGGCCCGAACGGGTGAGTTCACACCACCGGGAATAATCTGACAGGCTTCATCAAAAAGCTTTTTACTGCGGGCGAACGAGAGAGTTTTGCGACTCATCAAAGATTCCTTCTGCGCTGAATTCAAGACCAGAGATCACCAGAGTTCATCGTCCTGAAGCCCTGCATCCTCTTCGATTTTCTTACCGGGTTCCACCTTTTTTTCCGCGCCCGAGCTTTTCTCGGCCGGTCGAGCCATCGGGACTTCGCTGGCCACGCTGCCGGGAGCCGCAGGCGAAGCAGGGGACGGAGCGGAGGGAGCGGGATTGGAAGCAGTTCCCGCGGGAGTGGACACACCCATTGTTTCCCGCGGGGCCTCACCTTTCGCCATGGGAACCTGTTCCATGACGGGAAGGACGGGAATGCTGCCCTCGCGAGCCGCCGCATTATCCTTGCCTGGCAGACCTTCGATCAGTTTGGGACCACTCTGCACGCCATCAGGTTTCAAGAAGGGTTGGAACGCGCGACGGGGCACGCGGGATCCGCCGCTCAAAACTGTGGCAAGGTTCACATAGGAGCGAACGCTGGCGCTGCGGGCGAATTCATTCTGGAAGGTTTCGCCTTCTTTTTCGAAGTTGGTGAATTCGTAGGAATCACCATCACCCGCACCTTGCATGACAAGGCCCTGCGGCAGGTCCACGGCAACCGGGGCCGAGCAGCTGTGCGTGCGGGTTGGCCAGACCTGGATGTTCGCCATGGCCGGCTCATTGGGGTCGAGCATCTTCTGATAGCCGGTTTCCTTGATCATGGCCTTCGCATAATCCGTCCAGATCGGAAGGGCACCGTAGGCACCCGAGATGCGGAAACCGCCGCGACGCATGGTCTTGTTATGATCGTAGCCCACATAGGAAGCGATCACGTGGGTATGGACCATGGGCTCCAGGGCTTCGTTCGGCTTCACCGGGAAGGGCACGAAACCAGCGAAGTAAGCGGTCACGTAATCGTTGGTCGTTCCTGTTTTGCCGTAAGCGGGGACACCGATCCTGCGCATCTTGTCCGCTGGCTGGCCCTCGATCGGATATTCCAGGTAAAGCTCACCGCGGGCCCGGCGACCAGTTCCGTGGGTGACGACTTTTCTGAGGATCTCGCTCATCTGGGCCGCGTAGCAGGGATCGACCAGCTGGAATTCCTGGCGTTTGGGTTCATAGAGCAGGTTCCCATCACGATCCTCGATCCGCCGGATGAAGTTCAGCTGGTTATCAGGACCATCTTTATAGAAGCGGTAGATCTTCCCGTTCGCAAAGGTCTGATAGACTTTCGCCACCTCCGCGACCGACACATCGTTGGTTCCCAAACCAAAGGACATGACCGGCTCCAGCTTCGAATAGACGCCCATCGCGCGCGACAGGTTGCTGAGGTAGCGAAGGCCGACGATGATGCGGAAGTCATGATGATTGAAGTACTGATAAAGGGAGTACTGATCTTTCTGCGAGATCACGCCCTGATAAAGATCCTCCATCGACTGGGCGATGCGATCGTAGTAGCGAAGGGGCAGAAAGCCGCCGAGGTTCACATCCTCAAGGCTCACGCCGCCGCCACCCCAGATGGCCTGCGCGTCGAGCGGATTCAAAGGACGACCCACGGGCGGATCTATATTCACAAGCTTGCCTTTGGCTCCGGGTTTGAATTCTTCGCCGGGCAGTTCTTTCACATAGCCCAGAGCCGGACGGTGACCGGACGACAGCACGCGGAAGCGGGCGACGAGGCCCAATGTCTGCGGATCGGTGAAGAGGGATTCAGGTCCCGAATTCGCCACGCGCGCGGCCAGAACCTTCCAGTCCTGACGGGCATCCAGCGCGAGAGTCGAAAGGCGTTCCCAGTTTTTCTTCACAAGGTCGATGCGCAGGTTCCGTTCGCGATCCGAAACATCGCCTTCATCCAGACGGTAGATGTTCTGGAGTTCGGTCATGTACCCGCGGCCCCACCACATCTTGCTCACTTCGCGCAGAAGTTCCATGCGGCCCGAGAAGATCAGATCGGGCTTCAGTTCTTCGACCGCGCGCGCGAGCATGAACTCTTTCACCCCGTTATTGTCGAGCTGCACGCCCGTTTCCTTGGCCACGCGGTAATGGAAGTCGCGGGGGGCTTCACCATCCAAAGGCATCAGGTTCATGGAGTTCAAAAGCTCCTTGAACTCCTCGAAATTCAGCTTGTCCAATAGATGCGCGGTCAGGTAGACGGTCGCAAGGTTTTCCGACTTCACACCGGCCCAGACGATCGAAACATCTTCATAAGGGCTGCTGTGGTCAGGGCGCGGCAGATAGAACTTCCCTTGGAAGGGAAAGATGCGGCGTTCGTTATCGATGCGATCGAGGATGGTCCAGCCGAGCTGCAAGGCGGCGAAGAAGACCACGGATTTAAAGACCGAACCCGGCTGCCGGGTGGCGAAGACCGCGCGGTTGAAACCTTGCGAATCAAAGCCCGAGACCACGGCGCGCACCTCGCCTTCGTCAATCGCAATCAGACCGCCGTTGACGTTCGGGCGTTTTTTGAGTTCCAGCACCGCCTGATGAGTTTCCTCGTTGTATTCGAGCACCTCGACAAAGACGATGTCGCCGACCTTGATGCGGTCCATCATTTCTTTCAGATGATCTTCATAGGGACGGTAGGTGGGGATCGAAAGGATTTTCGCGGTGCGAATCAAAGCATCGGTGCCGATCACGCCTTTGGGTAAACCGAAGTCGATTTGAATTTCAGGCGTCTTGCCTTTGACGACCTTATCGACCTTGCCGTAATAGAACTGATTGACTTCCAGATCACGCAGCGAGCGATAGAGTTTCTTGTCCTCGACCTTGTAATCATCCAGGATCATTTCCAGGCGCGACAGGTTCCGGCGCATCTGCAGCTGGGCGGCATCCTGCAGTTTCTGGTCTATGGTCGTATAAACCTTGAGCCCGGCGTGGTTCAGCTCCGCGATGGATTCCATGTCCAGGGCTTCCAGGATTTCCTTCTTATCGAGCTGGCCGCGGATCAGGGAAACCAGGGCCACTTCCTGGGTTCGGAATTTACCCTGGTTGAAGGGGACTTTTTCATTGAAGGCGACCTTGAATTCGTCTTCCTTGATCCAGCCCTGCTCATACATGCGGCGCAGAACGTAGTTCTTCCGCCAGTTGGCGTTGTTCCAGGCCTCTTCCTTGTCTTCGCGCGTATACTTCACGAAGGGATTGTATTTGTTCGGAGCCTTCACCGAACCGGCGATGAAGGCGGCCTCGACCAAGTTCAGCTCCTTCACGTCCTTGTTGAAATAATAACGCGCGGCAATGCCTATGCCTTTGCCGTTCGCGGTGACGTGAAACTGATTCAGATAGAATTCCAGGATCTGCTGCTTGGAATACATGCGCTCCAGCTGGAACGAGCGGATCAGCTCCTTGATCTTCCGCTTGAAGGAGTGTTCGCGATGATCCATGATATTCTTCACGGTCTGCTGGGTGATCGAGGAACCCCCGCGTTTGAAGCGGAAACCGTTCTGCACCCCTTCGCCGAAAGCCAGGGCGATCGCGGTCGGATCAACGCCGAAATGCTGGAAGAAGTTCTTATCTTCCGCGGCCACCATCGCCTGGATCATATGCTCGGGCACCTGATCGATCGTCACATAGCTGCGATGCGCGTCATCGAAGATGCTGCCGATCTTGGTCTGCTCATCAAGGGTATAGAGCGTGGTTTCCTCGTTGATGCGGGCGAGGATGGTCGATTTTTTAAGTTCCGACACATCGCCAAAGTACACCAGGTATGTTGTGAAGCCTCCCAGAACGATAAGGCTCAACACCCCAGCCCCAGCCAACGCAAGCAGGACGGCCAGGAATTTCTTTTTTTCGAGTTTCAAGGGCACCTCTTTTGGCATGTAACCTTTTGAACTCCCAAATTATCGCGCGAAGCTCGATCGAAGTCCACAGCTTCTCGACCCGTATCCGGCGGGAGTCGCTTCCATGCTATAATAGTGAAATGAAAATTTCAGGAGACAGCGAATCATGAGAAAAAGCGGATGGTGCCTCGGCGTCGATCAAGGCCTCGGTTTCTGGCGCCACCTCGCTGCCAAACAAGGCCTCGGTCTGCGATGCCGCCTCGCTGCCAAACAAGGCCTCGGTCTTTTGCGCCACCTCGGAATCCTATGCTGTCTCCTCCCCTCCCTGGCGGAAGCACGCATTTTTCAGAGTTTTCATGATATCGTAGCGCAGGTCGAGCCCAGCGTCGTGCATATTCAGACCAGGGAAAGGCCATTGCGTCCTGCGAATGGGACGGATCCTTATTTCCATTTTTTTCAAAGTCAGCCGCCGCAAAACAGCACGAGCTTTCCGCTCGGGACGGGTTTTCTGATTCAGCCCGCAGGCTACGTCGTCACCTCGTTTCAGATCGTCGACGGACTCCAGCGCCTCGAAATCATCACGACGCAAAAAAAGCGTTACGCCGCGGAATACGTGGGTGGAGATCGGCAGAGTGATCTGGCCCTTTTGCGCATCAAAGATGCAAAAGGTTTGCGCACGCTGGATTTTGCCGACAGCAATGCCGTGGAAACCGGCGACCCCGTCCTGGGTTTTGGTTTCCCCTTGGGTTTCAAACCACTCGTGACATCAGGCATGATTGCCGCACGAGGCCAGGTCATGGGAGCCGGTCCTTTCGATGCGCATTTCATGCTGGATTTACCGACTCATCCTGGCAATCTTGGTGGGCCCTTGGTCGATACGCGCGGACGTGTCATCGGTCTTTTGGCTTCACCGGGCGCGGGCCTTTCCCACTTCGGCTTTGCTCTGCCATCCCGGTTAATGCAGGCTTTGATCCGGGATCTGATCAAGGACGGCAAGCTACAGAGGCCCTGGCTCGGCCTTGTGGCCAGAAATATTCCCTCGCTCGATAGTGTCGCGGAACTTTATGATCCCAGCATTCGCGCCGGGGTTTTGGTCGACAATTTGATCGTGGAAGGACCGGCCGCACGCGCGACTCTGCAGGTCGGTGATCTGATTCTGTCGCTCGGCGAACAGAAGATTCAAAACATCGGTGATCTGCAGGTCTTTTTAAGGTCGAAAAAGCCCGGGGATCGGGTGAATGCCAAGGTTTTTCGACGCCGTGCCGGACAAGTTAACATACCGATTCAACTCGGAGAAATACCCGGCGCTCAGGATCTTCCACAGGAACGTGATCTCTATTAAGCCGACAATCCTGCGGGGCTCATCAGCCCCTCAAACGAAGTGATTTGACCATCACTGGCCCCACCGCTATACTCCCGCCGCCACCCTATAGATTCCCGAACCGAGGACATTTCCATGAATGACTTGCAAACGATTAATGTGCTCAAGGGCCTTGTCATCGACGGCGTTGACAAAGCGAAATCAGGACACCCAGGCGGTGCCATGTCCAGCATGGATTTTGCCTATCTCCTGTTCCGTGAGTACCTCCGTTTCGATCCGAAAGACACCAAGTGGCTGGGCCGTGACCGCTTCGTTCTGAGCGCTGGCCATGAGTCCATGTTGATCTATAGTTTCCTGCACTCCATTGGCTGGCTGCCGATGGATGAACTGAAACGCTTCCGTCAGCTGCATTCCAAAACTCCGGGTCACCCCGAAAACTTCATCACCGATGGCGTGGAATGTACGACCGGGCCTTTGGGCCAGGGCGCGGCCATGTCCGTGGGTTTTGCCATTGCGGCGAAACATCAGGCGGCGGTTTTGGATGAAGAGCTCTTCGGCCACCGCACCTGGGCGCTTTTGGGTGACGGTTGTATGCAGGAGGATATCACCCTCGGTGCGGCGTCGCTCGCAGGTCACCTGAAACTTGATAACCTGATCTGGTATTACGATCGCAACGCGGTGCAGATCTCGGGTAAAATTTCCCGCTCCGCATCCGATGATTATAAGATGGTGTTCGAAGGCATGGGCTGGGATGTGGTGGTCGTCGACGGCCACGATCACGGCCAGCTGCGTAAGGTACTCGACAGCACCGAAAAGAAACTGAAAAGGCCTCTGCTCATCATCGGCAACAGTACGATGGCCAAGGGCGCTCACTCGCTCGAAGGCAGCGAGAAAACCCACGGCTCGCCGCTGCCTGCTGATGAACGCACCAAGACCAAGGAACGCCTCGGTCTGCCGAACGAAGCCTTCTACGCGCCCCAGGAATTCTACGATAATTTCCGCAAATTCTTCGGTGCGAAATCCGAGCGCGTGGCCAACTGGAAAAAACGCCTTGAGACGAAACAGGCCGACGCCAACTTCAAAAAACTTTTCACCGCCTACTACGAAACCAATACCTGGCGCAACCTGCCTCAGGTTCAGTGGCCGCGCGATAAAGAACATCCCACACGTAACGCCTTCGGTGATGTGATTTTGAAATGGGCCGAAGCCTTGCCGAACCTCATGGGCGGCAGTGCCGACCTGGAACCTTCGAACTGTCTGGAAGGCTTCGCGCATCTCGTTGGTGACTTCAGCAACGAAAATGCCAAAAATCGCAACCTCGCCTTCGGTGTGCGTGAGTTCCCGATGTCCGCCATCACCAATGGTATGGCGCTGCACGGCGGCGTGATTCCCTTCGATGCCACTTTCCTCTCGTTCGCCGACTACTCGCGTCCCGCCCTGCGTTTGGGCGCGATTCAACGCTGCCGCGTAATTCATGAATTCACCCACGACTCCTTCCATTTGGGTGAAGACGGCCCGACCCACCAGCCGGTCGAGCACATGATGTCGCTCCGTTTGATTCCCAACTTCTATCTGATGCGTCCGGCCGATGCCTATGAAACCCAGGTCATGATGGAAGTTGCCCTGAACCTGACCAGCGCGCCCTCGGCGATCTGCCTGTCGCGGCAAAAACTCCCGATGCTGCCTGTGTCGTCGGAAACTCTGGCTCAGGCCCGCTTTGGTGCCTATGCTGTGGTCGACACGGACACGCCTGAACTTGTGATCATGGCCACCGGCTCGGAAGTCTCCTTGGCCCTGGATGCCCTGAAGCTTCTGCCCGGCGTCAAAGCCAAAGTGGTGTCGATGCCCTGCTGGGAACTCTTCGATGAGCAACCGAAAAGCTACAAAGACAAGGTGCTCAATCCGAAATGCAGCAAACGAGTGTCCATCGAAGCCGGCTCGACTTTGGGCTGGCAGAAGTACACCGGCAGCGACGGCCTGAACATCGGACTCGATCGTTACGGTGACAGCGCCCCGGCCGGTGATCTGGCCAAGGAGTATGGATTTACTCCCGAGCAGGTCGCGGCCCGGATCAAGAACTACCTCGATTTGAAATAAGTGACCCTGCCCTGTTCGTCATCCTTGGCGAACAGGGTTTTGTTTTTTCATAAAAACCCGCATTGGATTTTTTCAAACTCTTCAGCTCACGTCTGTCTCCTCTTTCAGAAATCCCGCGTTCATCCCGCAAAAGGTTCCTTGAAACAAACGAGAATTTGGTGAAGCATAGGCCAGACCAAATGCAATGGGCTGACGTGCGTGGATGGACAACGGACAAAACGCGCGTGGGGCTGACGGGCAATGGACCGCAACCGACTACGAATTTTTTAGGAGTTCATGTATGCCGCTCAAAATACGCAGAGTTGCTGTACTCGGTGCTGGTGTGATGGGGGCGCAGATTGCAGCCCATCTCGCCGCAGCTGGGGTACGCACCCATCTTCTCGATTTGGCAGCCAAGGAACCACACAAGGATCCGAAGATCGCCAAGCTTATCGGCAAAAACTTCCGCTCGACTCCAGCCCTTCTGGCCATTGAAAACCTGAAAAAACTGAAGCCTTCGCCGCTGGCCTCGGATTCGGTTCTGCAGAACCTCATTCCCGGCAACTTCGAAGACGATATGTCGGTCGTCGCCGATGTGGATTGGGTGATCGAGGTCGTTGCGGAACGTTTGGATATCAAAAAAAGCATCCTGAAGCAGATCGCTTCGCATGCGAAGCCCCATATTCCCGTCACGACCAACACCTCGGGCCTTTCCCTGGAAAAGATGTCGGAAGACCTCGACGAGCATTTCCATCGTCGTTTCTTCGGCACGCACTTTTTCAACCCGCCGCGTTATATGAAGCTTCTGGAAATCATCCCGCATTCGAAAAGCGATCCGAAGCTGGTGAAAGAGCTGGCCGACTGGATCGAAAAATACCTGGGCAAGGGCATCGTTTACGCCAAGGACACGATCAACTTCATCGCCAACCGCATCGGCGTCTTCAACATGATGTGCTCGTTCAAGCATATGGAAGACCTGGGCCTGAGCGTGGAAACCGTGGATGCCTTGACCGGCAAACTGATGGGCCGTCCGGCCTCGGCCACCTTCCGCACCATGGACGTCGTCGGGATCGATGTCTTCGCTCATGTGGCGAAGAACGTTCAGCTCTATGCTCCCAAGGATCCTTACATCGAAATGTTCCAGGTTCCCAAATGGATCGAAGGCCTGATTCAAAAAGGTTCTTTGGGCCAGAAATCGAATTCGGTCGGCGCCTATAAAAAGACGACCAATGCCAAGGGTGAAACCGAGATCCTCGCCTATCGTCCGCAAAACGATAGCTACGTGGCTCAGGAACCGCAGACCTTCCCCTGGATGGAACAGACCAAAAAAGTTTATGACACCATCGAACGCCTGAAACTTATTTTGAGCCACAACGATGCCGGCGCCCAGTTCATCTGGAGGACGCTGCGCGATACCATGGCCTATTCCGCGATCCTGCTCGAGGAAATCGCCGACGGTCAGCCGCTCAGCATCGACAACGGCATCAAATGGGGCTTCAACTGGGAATGGGGTCCATTCGAACTCTGGCAGGGCCTGGGTTACGATACCGTCCTGGAGCGCATGAAGCTGGAAGGCGTGAAGCTTCCCGACTGGCTGAAGGCCGGCGTGAAATTCTATAAGCCTGCGCCCAACAGCGTTGATTGGCACCTGACGGGAGCCACGTCTCAGTACCTCGGACCCAAGGGCAAGGATCAGCCGATTCCGAAGCAGCCGCACCTTTTCTATCTGCCGAAGGCGCATAATCCGGAAGACAAGCGCGTGGTGCTCAGCAATGCGAGCGCCAGCCTCGTGGACATCGGTGATGGTGTGGCCACCCTCGTGTTCCATTCCAAGATGAACTCGATCAATGGTGAAATCACCGATCTGATCCATAAATCTGTGGAAAAAGTAAAAAGCGATTTCGCGGGTATGGTGATCGGCAACGACGGTGAAGTGTTCTCGGCCGGCGCCGATCTTCGCGGCATCATCGGTGCGATCAAGGAAAACAAGTTCAGCGACATCGACACGCTTCTGCGCCGCTTCCAGGGCGTGATGCAGATGATCAAGTATGCGCCTTTCCCCAGCGTGAGCTGTCCGCAGGGTCTGGTTCTGGGCGGCGGCTGCGAAGTCTCGCTGCATACCAGCGAACAGATTCTGGCCGGTGATACCTTCGCGGGTCTGGTCGAAGTCGGTGTGGGTCTCATCCCCGGCGGCGGTGGAACCAAGGAACTGGCGGTCCGTGCTTATCAGACGGCGGCCCTTGGTGAAAATGCCGATCCGATGCCCTTTTTGCAGCGCGCCTTCCTTCTGATTGGAATGGCGAAAACCTCGACTTCGGGAACGGAAGCGATCGAAATGGGACTTTATGGTTCCAAGGCGACTGTGACCCTGGCTCGTGATTATCAAATCATTCGCGCCAAACGCCGGATTCTGGAACTCGTGGAAAACGGCTATCAGCCGCCACTGCCCAGGACCCATATCAAGGTTGCCGGCGATCCCGGTATTCAGACTTTCAACATGATGCTCTACAACATGGTGCAGGCACGGCAGATTTCGCCGTATGATGCCCTGGTGGGAGAGAAGGTCGCGACCGTGCTTTGCGGTGGCGAGATCGATGGCGGCCAGACGGTTTCGGAAGAATACCTTTTGGATCTGGAACGCCGGGTGTTCGTCGAGCTTTGCAAAGAGACGAAGACTCAGGAACGCATCGAGCACATGCTGAAGACCGGTAAACCTTTGCGCAATTGATCAGAAAGGACTTTTTCCATGAAAACTGCTTATATCGTCAGTCCCTTGCGTTCGGCGGTGGGCAAGGCCTTCCGTGGCAACCTGCGCAGCAAACGCCCCGATGACCTGTGCGCGGATCTGATCCGAGCGGTGGTCGCAGCCAATCCTGGTATAGATCCCCATGAGATCGACGACTGCATCGTCGGTTGCGCGATGCCCGAAGCCGAGCAGGGTATGAACGTCGCCCGTTTCTCTGTACTGCTTGCGAATCTGCCCGACACAGTTCCCGGCGTGACCGTGAACCGCTTCTGCTCCTCGGGCCTTCAGACCATTGCCATGGCGGCTTTCCAGGTCCAGGCGGGCGCCGCGCACTGCATCCTCGCCGGCGGCACGGAATCCATGTCGCTCGTTCCCATGATGGGGCATAAAGCGGTCGGCAGTCGCACCATCATGAAAGAGGGTCGCGGTGATTATTACCTGGGTATGGGTCTGACGGCGGAGAACGTATCGAAGGACTATAAAGTCAGCCGGGAGGATCAGGATCGCTTTTCGCTGGAATCCCACAGAAAGGCGGCCGAGGCCATTCAAAAGGGTCTTTTCAAAAAAGAGATCCTGCCGGTGAAGGCGACCCTGCGTGCACCTGGTCCGGGTGGAACGGCTCTTGTCCAGGACGTGACGGTGGACACCGATGAAGGTCCGCGCGCGGATACGAGCTATGAAGCGCTGGCCGGTTTGAAGCCAGCCTTCCGCGCCGGTGGTGTCGTGACAGCCGGAAACTCGTCGCAGATGTCCGACGGCGCTGCCATGTGCATGGTGGTCTCGGAAGAATTTGTGAAGAAATATAACCTGAAGCCGATGGCCCGTTTCGTCAGTTTCAGCGTCGCCGGCGTTCCCCCGCGCGTGATGGGGATTGGACCGATTGAGGCGATTCCCCGGGCTTTGAAACTCGGCGGACTCTCGCTCAAGGACATCCAGCGCATCGAACTGAACGAGGCCTTCGCCGCCCAGGCTTTGGCTGTCATGCGGCATCTTGAAATCGATCCAGGACTCGTGAATCCCACCGGGGGCGCGATCGCCTTGGGTCACCCGCTGGGAGCCACCGGCGCGAAGCTCACCGCCACCCTTCTGCATGGAATGGAACGAGACAAGCAGAAGTATGGACTCGTTTCGATGTGTATCGGGACAGGCATGGGCGCTGCAGGGATCTTCGAGAAGCTTTGATCCATCGACTTGATGAAGAATTATCCAGGGGACGCGTCATTGCGTCCCCTTCGCTTTTTTACCTGCTGTTCCGGCTTCCTTTTGCCAGGCAAGAATGAGATGATAGGCCATAAACAAGACAGCCGGTAAAGTTGGGGAAGGTGTGCTCTATGGCCAAGATCCTGATCGTGGATGATGAAATCGACATTTGTGAAATGATGTCCTTCACCTTCGATAGCCAGGGCTTTGAAACGTTTGTGGCTCACGATGCCGCTCAGGCTTTTGAGATCGTGAAGGCAAAGGATCCTGACCTTGTCGTCAGCGATATTCGAATGCCCAAAGGTGGCGGCATGAAGCTGCTCGAAGACATCAAGAAGCATAACCCTAAAAAACCTAAAGTGTTTTTGATTACCGGTTACAGCGACAAGACCCGTGAGGAAGCTTTGGCGGCGGGCGCGGAAGACGTCTTTGCGAAGCCCATCAAGCTGCAGGACCTCATAGATCGCGTGACCAAGGCTTTGGATCTGACTTAAGGATTACAGTCCGGTAAATTTTTGCCTGTTTGGGGGAAGGAGCGATCCTTCCCTTTTTTGCGTTCGGGGGAAGGGGAAGGGTCAGAGGTCGAATGCCCCCAAAAAAGAAAACACCACCCAAGTCTGGATGGTGTTTAATATTTTCTGAGCAGTACCGGATTACATGGGCGCTGGCAAAGAGCCGCCGTCGACCGTCACGGACGACTTGCGGGATTTGCGCTTCGCCTTGGACTTCTTCTTGGCTTTTTTCTTGCCGGCGGCTTTCTTGGTAGCCTTTTTCTTGGCAGCTTTCTTAGCCTTTTTCTTGGCTGGCTTCTTCTTGGCAGCTGCTTTCTTGGTGGCTTTCTTGGCTGTCTTCTTCTTCACAGCTTTCTTCGTCGCCTTCTTAACTGCCTTCTTCTTGCCAGCTTTCTTCGTAGTCTTCTTCGCCATAACTCTCAATTCCTCCTAACTTTGGATGTGATATGAGCCCCACCCGGGACCGACGGGATCTCTAAGGACCCCGGTTACCACCTTACGAAAGAACTGAACCTGATTTTTATCTTAGCACACATCTTTTGCGCGTGAGAAGGATCTCATTATCACCTTCTCTCAAACTTGTTGTTTACCTATCGGACCACATGCTCAGAACTAAAGAGTCGGCTCTTCATTTTCTTCGGGAAAAGCACTCTGAAAAAACCTTTAGCATTTTTTTTCGCTGCGTTTTCCCGACCTTGGAGCCCTTATCGGACCGAGCTTTCAGGCGCCCGGGACTCTCAGTTTCTGCCCTAATTCTGATGAATTTCTGAGGGCTCTTCATCAGCTCCGCTCGCGAGGACCACCCGCTTGTCTGCTGGCGAAGACTTCAAGAGCGGCCTTGGCCTTCTCCGACATGACCGTTTTCACGGCCGGCTGCGGTGCCGCCTGAGGCTGTGGAGCCTTTGCTGCTGAACGCGTTCCCAGATTCACGCCCATCTTCTGGATCATCTCGACCAGGACCGAGTCATCGGTCAGGATAAGGACGAGGCCACCATCATCCGCGTGCTCGATCTCACGAAGGAGCGCGATCCTCGCCTTGTTCCCCTGAGTCCCGGTTTTCCAGTGGAGGGAAAGGAGCGGATGATCAAGGGTTTCCGCAGCGAAAATCTGCTCATTTTTCAGGGCTTTGCTGTCCGGAACGAAGAGTCGATCCAGGGCGAGCCATTCAATACCCGTGGCATAGATTTGTCCCCACTGCTCGGTCGGCATCGGCAGCTCGCCAAGGCCGATCTCGCCCGTGAGTTTCTTCCAGCGGGCACCGAGATGAGTAAAATCCTGGTCGATCCTTTCTCGAAGCTGCCGGAAGGCCTCCTGCTTGCTTTCGATGCCCCGGATCTTTTCCAGCTGGCTTCGTTTTTTGGCCACGTACTGAAGCACGCCGCGGGCCTCGGCCAGGATCAAATGAATGTTATCCAATGCGAGCGACTTCTGACTGCCCGTATGGGTTCGCCATTCTTCCAGAAGACGGCCGAGGTTTTTCACCTGCGCGCGCCAGGTCGCGAGCTCTTCCTCGAACCTTGCCTTCTTCTGAAGGAGAAGGTTTATCTTATTGTAATTATTGATATAATTAATGAGTGAGCGCAGGCTGGTTTCGGCGGGAAGCTGCGCCTTCCGACTCACGATGAGCCACTGCTCACGAGCCTTCCCATATTCAGAAACCACTTTCTCATAGCGGTCATCGAGATCCTGAAGTTTCTGATCATGGAGTTCAGAATGCGCCTCGAGATCGGCATAGAGCTTGCCTATCTGATTCAGGCAAAGGTTCACCGCAAGGCGCGCCTGATCCAGCTCCTGTGCGGCGCTCGGAGCTGGCTGTCCGGGCTGCTCGCCTTCCTTGGCCTGCCAACCCAAAAGCTTATTGAGTTTGACGGCAAGACCATCCTTCTTCCCGGCGTCATCGCCTTCGGAACGCCGCACACCCTCGGCGATTTCCGCGAGGCACTGTTCCAGCTCCCGAATCAGATCACGGTCGATCTGCAAAAAGCGACTGACCGAAGCCCGGTATTCATCATAGGCCGGCTTCACCAGCGAACGGGCGTCCTGGACGGTCTTGCGCGCGGCTTTTTCGAGTTTTTCATAGGCGAGGTATCGGGTCAAAGTTTGAAGGATGAGGCTCCAGTCGATATCGGAATCCGGAGCCGGCATCGTTTTAAGTTCAAGGCTGGAGCTGAGATTCAAAAGCTCCTGCTCGACCTCGCCCAGTCGTTCTTTCAAAACTTTGGGACTGCGGGCCGGATCAAGGAGCGGCGTCGCGGTTTCCTGAATCTGCTCCAGCTGCTTCAGCTCCTGATCCAGGCGGGACGAGAGACTGGTGTCCAGCTGATTCAGGTGAGCCGCCGCACCACCGACATCACGGGCCTGCTGCCTGAGGGCAAAGTTCCGCCGCATGATCGCTTCCCCGTTCTGCAGAAGCTGCTCGATCTGAGTCCGGGTCGGCAGCTGCTCCAAACGCAAAAGCGTCTGAAGGGTCTGGGCCATCTCATCACTCCGCTCGCGACCCTGACGTTCGAAAGCGGATTTGCGCACGCGGCCGAGGGAACGCTGCTGAGCCCTAAGAGCGGTCCCGTCGAACAGAAGATCATATTCACGCAGGACATCACTGAGCGTGACGGCGTCTGCGGCATCCGCGGGAAGATAATCCTTCAGTATTTCCTTCAAACAATTTTCCGAGCGACCGTCAAAGGCCTGACGGTTTTTATAGGCTCGCAGCTGATCCATGCTGCGATCAAGCACCCAGGCATCACCATCATTATCGGTCAGATGAATCGTCGCCGCTTTGATGCGCGGATCTTTCGGACCGCCGAAACCCCAGCGCAGCGCGGCCATGAAGAGCTGCTGCTCATCTTCAGGCGCCTCGAGCACACAAATATTCCGATGGACGCCCTGGTCATTGCGAAAACGCCAGACACGCGGCGTGTCGCCATCCTGCAGGATGATTTTCATACCTTCGATAAACATGCGTGGATTCCTTGTCCCATGGACCTGAGCCCTGTTGGCCTGCATGGCGCGAGGCGGGCTGGTTTTGGACGATACGAGTGGCTTCGTTTCTTTCAGTATAACATCGAAGTCAGCGGTTTGCGTAGGGGTGCGGGACGAACGCTGAGAGTGTCATGGACAACTGAATGCGAGAGGAGTTATTGATAACCGTCATCCAACTTTCTTTGCATGGGTATGTCATGGAATCTCGATTGGCCCTTAGCACAAGCAGTCCCACGGCCCTTCTCGCCCGTTGGGGCACAGCGCTTTTACGCCTTCTGCCAGCGGAAGCTGCGCATGACGTCGGCATGTGGATGCTTGAGCGTGACCTCATTGATTTTTTGCCGCTGCCAAGTTTGTCGCCGCTTCTGGATGGAATGGATGCTCAGGTGCCAGGTGTCGGAGATTTGGCGCACCCCATTGGTCTCGCCGCTGGTTTCGATAAAAATGCTCGCGCGCCCAAGGGTTTTTCCCGCATGGGCCTGTCGTTTTTGGAACTGGGCACCATCACGCCGAGGCCGCAAAGCGGCAATCCCAAACCACGGCTTTTTCGATTGGAAGATCAGGACGGTCTGATCAATCGCATGGGTTTTAATAGTCATGGAGCCGAGCGCGTGAGGAGTCGGCTTGAGAAGCTGGCCTGGAACCACGACCCCGTTCCCCTTGGGATCAATCTAGGCAAAAATAAAGAGACGAGCGAAGACGCCGCGATCGAGGATTACTCGCATGGCCTTGAGGTTTTCGCCCCTTATGCCCGGTATTTCGTGATCAACGTATCATCACCCAATACGGAAGGTCTGCGTGGTCTCGCCAACGAACACTTTCTGAAGGAACTGGCCTTCCGCCATAAAAAAGATCTGGGAAAAATCTGGGTGAAGCTGGATCCCGACATGCCCAGGAAAACCTTTCAGTCCCTGGTGGAGGCTCTGGCGGAAGCGGGTTTTCAAGGCCTTGTCCTGACCAATACGCACAGGGTCGAGCGGCCGGAAAAAGGCGGGATGAGTGGCCATCCGATTGCATTGCAGGCCAATGCCTGTTTGGAATGGGCATATGAAGTGACCCGTGGGTCCTTGCCCTTGATCGCCTCTGGCGGTATTCTTTCAGGTCAGGACGTGTATCAAAGGATAGCCCGGGGAGCATCCGCGGTGCAGATCTATACAAGTCTTGTGTATCGCGGTCCCCTGGCTGTTTTCATGATGCTGCAGGAACTGCGGAATGAAATGGATCTGCGTGGCGTCAAATTTCTGTCGGATGTGAAGGGTAGCTATTACCATGAGTCTCAATCTCGTTCGTCGAATCCGTGACAATCTTCATGGCAGCATTGATATTACGGAACTCGAAGATGCCGTGATCGCCCACCCCTTCTTCCAAAGGCTGCGCCGGGTCAAGCAGCTGGCCTTTCTGCACTATGTTTTCCCGGGTGCGACGCATTCCCGCTTTGAACATTCCCTGGGTGTTTTGCACCTGGGATCCCTGGCCTGGGATAAATTAAAAACCAACCAGGCGCGCCTGCGGAATTCACTGGCCCGCTATCAGGATTTTCCCGGTTCCGAGCCGCGCGGTGAAGGCAGCCATGGGCGGCTCGCACCGACCTTTGGCCTGATGGATGCCGTTTTTTCTTCAGACTATGTGCTGCAGTGTTTCCGTCTCGCCGCCCTGCTTCATGATGTCGGTCATCCTCCCTTTTCCCATAGCGGCGAACATTTCATGCCGACCTGGACCGAGGTGCTGCAGGCCAACCCCGATCTGCCGGATTACCTGCAGAAATATCTGAGGGACCGCATCAGCGAACTGCAGGCCAAGGGCCAGGACCCTGAAAAGGCGCGGGTGCGGCATGAGATTTATTCCATACTCCTTATTGAGCGCATGTTTCGTGATATCTATCGCGGGACCGTCAGCCGTCTGCCGAAATTCGATGTGCGCGATGTGATCGCCATCATCAATCCGGCCATCCCTCCTTCCGAGAATTCTCCGCTTCTGAAGGTGGGCGCCTACCCCTTGGTCCGTGAACTCATCTCGGGCGAACTCGATATTGATCGCATGGATTATCTGCTGCGCGACAGCCGGGAGTGCGGCGTCGTCTATGGCGTTTTCGATGTCGATCGCATCCTTGATTCGCTCTGTGTTTATTATGATGATAATGATCAGCAGCTGCACGTCGCGATCATGCTCTCGGGCCTTGCGGCTTTTGAGGATTATCTGCGGGCGCGCTATTCGATGTATCTGCAGCTTTACTTCCATAAATCATCGGTCGCCGCCGAGGCCATGATGCGGCACCTTACCGATATCCTGCAGGGCTGGCGTTTGCCGGCGCGGGTGGAAAGCTATGCGGCTATTGATGAATACAATATCGGCCAGGCGCTGTATGAGGCGGCGCGCGTTCTGCGTTCCCCAGCGGAGCGGGATGGAGTGATTATCCTGGTCGCGGATCTTTTGTATAACCGGCGGCTTTGGAAGCGGGTCTATGAGATCTCGGGTCCGGCGCAAACGCTGTCGATGCAGACGGTCGCGGAAGTTCAAAAGATCCTGACCCGTCATGGCATTCGCCATCAGCTCATCTCATCGGGGAATTCCCTGACCCGCTTTCAACCGCGCGGCCCGGACTCACGGAGCCGGAATTATCTGCGTTTGATTCGCAAGGATGAACGGCAGCTGCCGCGCATCGCCCCGATCGAGGATCATTCTTCTTTGATAGCCAGCAATGATTCGGTGGCCATTCACCGCATCTACGCAGTGCCTTCCGGAGGGCATGGCATCACCGACATCAAGGCTCTGATTACCGACGAGCTGAAGCTCTGAACGATCAGCGGATGCCCAGGTCTGAATCTTCGATCAGGTATCTGATTTCGGTGTGCTCGGCGTCGGTGCCGCCGGTGCTGCCGGTGCTGCTGGTGCCGCCGCTGCCGGACTGCTCGAACTACTTTCGCCACTCGACGGGGTGGAGGCTTCCGGCTTTTTGTTCGACTTGCCGTCGTAAGCATCCTTATACCAGCCGCTCCCTTTCAATTGAAAGGCGGGCAAACTCATGATTTTGGTCAAAGCCCCTTTGCCGCAGACCGGACAGGTCGTGGGTGAGGGATCGGACATTTTCAGTTGAAATTCCGAAACCTTGGCGCATTCCCCACAGCGAAACTCATAAAGCGGCATCCCTAATTCTCCTCTTCACGTGACGACACCGCACATACATTGTGCCGGTTCAGCTCGTTGTCAAGGGGGGATGTTCGAAGGCGATGTCCTTGCTGATGTCCGTCATAGCCCGAAGGGCCAGCAAAAACCCGCGAGGACCCATAAGGTCCCGCGCGGGCTGGATTTTCTGAGTGGTCGTTTAGGCAGGCTCCAACAAAGGAAAAGAAGCGCGAATCAGGCTTCGCCTCGTTTGATCTTGTCCATGAAGGCGGAGTCCACACGTTGTTTCAGTTCCTGACCCGTCTTCCAGAACGGCAGACGTTTCGGTGGAACCGTGATCTGTTCGCCAGTCTTCGGGTTACGACCCTTGTAGGATTTGTAGTCGCGAACCGTAAACGCACCAAAGCCGCGGATTTCAACTCGATCACCCTGTGCGAGGGTTTCGGTTATGCTGTTGAAAAACAGATCGACCACTTCTTCAGCCTTGGCGAGCGTTATGTCAGCACGTTCGGCCAGACTCTCGATCAGTTCAGACTTTACCATTGATTTCCCCTTGTTAGAAACGGAGGCCCAAGACCTATTCTATCAAGACCTTGTGACGAGACGCAACTATTAGCAGTGGATACTGAAACTTAGCCAGACTTCGTGGCCTTTTGAGGCCTTTAAACTCGCGACATCCTCGTCACAGCATCGTCTTTGGGAGGTGGACAAGCCGAAGTTCTCTCGCCATACTGACCCGCAGACCAGGACCCTGAAAGTTAGGGACGAAAAAAGATCCGGGAGGATTACGAGATATCATGACGAAGTCCAACGTCACCCCCAAGCGCACCGTACAAGCCTCGCCTTCAGCTTTTCCCAACGACGCGACCGTTCTTTGCGGTCGCGATAAATCCTTGACCCATCGCGCGGTGATGTTCGCAGCCCTGGCTCGCGGCGAAACCATCATCCGTGAACCATTGCTCGGCGCGGATTGTCTGTCAACCATGAGTTGTTTCCGGGCCCTTGGTGTTCAGATCGAAGCCCTCGATTCGCGTAGCATTCGGGTCCGTTCGGAAGGTTTTTCCGCCTTCAAGAATCCTTCGGTCGATCTGGACTGCGGCAACAGCGGAACCACGGCCCGACTGATTTCTGGGATTTTAGCGGCGCAGCCCGGACTGAAAGTTCGTCTGACCGGTGACGCCAGCCTTTCCAGTCGACCCATGCGCCGCGTGGTGGACCCCTTGCGCCGTATGGGAGCCATGATCGAAGGTCCTGAAAAGGGCAATTTTCTGCCGCTCACCATTCAAGGACAAAAACTTCACGCCGCCGCGCATGAAGTCGACAAGGCTACGGCCCAGGTGAAATCAGCCGTGCTCCTGGCCGGCCTTTTCTGTGAGGGCGAAACATCCGTGCGCCTGCCCGCAGGTTCCCGCGATCATACCGAACGCATGCTGCAGAGGATGGGCGCGAAACTTGTGACCGAAATCAAGGACGGTTGGGAATTGGTCCGTGTCACAGGTCCTTTCGCTCCACCGCCCGGACGCTATATGATTCCCGTCGATCCATCGTCGGCCGCATTTTTTTGCGTGCTCGGACTTCTGCGCAAAGGAGGAACGCTCCGTTTGCCGGAAGTTTTGGACAATCCCACGCGGACCGGCTTTCTGAAAGTGCTGCAGCGGATGAGTCCGGCGCTGACTCTGACGCCTGATAACGATCAGCGCTTTGTGGAACCTGTCATGCAGATCACGCTGCAGGGTGGCAGCGTCCTCCGTCCGACCGATATTGAAGCGGCCGAAGTTCCCACCCTGGTCGATGAGATTCCCGTCCTCGCCGTGGCCGCAGCTTTTGCGGATGGTCCCTCGACTTTCCATGGTCTGGAAGAGCTGCGCGTCAAAGAAAGCGACCGACTCAGCAAGACGGCCGAGCTTCTGCGACTCGCCGGGGCCGAGGTTTCCGTCCAGGGTGACTCGCTTAAAATCGGCGGGCGCCTCCGTGAGGTTCAGCCTTTCACCTATGATTCAGTCGGTGATCACAGACTGGCCATGGCTGCGGCAATCATGGCTCGACGCAGCAAAAAGCCCTGTTGTATTTTGGATTCGGAATGTGTAGGTGTTAGCTTTCCTGACTTTTATGAGATGCTGGACAGTATCGTTTGACCAAGATATTTTTCGGGAGATTGCATGACGTCGTCCGCCCCTTCATCCCGAACTTGTAAAATCGTAGCTGTCGATGGTCCTGCAGGATCGGGCAAGAGCAGCGTCTGTTCGGAAGTCTGCCGGCAACTCGGCTGGACCTACGTCAACACCGGTTTTCTTTATCGCTCGATCGCTCTGATTGCGCGGCAAAGAAATCAAGGCCTCGAAGACAATGAAGCCCTGCGTGGGATCATCAATGAGTTCTGTGAAGCCCTCCAATGGGATCCGACGACCCAGGCCGTGGGCTTTCATGGTCAGAATTTAACACCTCAGCTTTATACCGACCAGGCCGGCAAGGACGCCAGTTCGATTGCCAAGAACCCTTTGGTCCGTGAACTCCTTCTGCCGCTGCAAAGACGCCTGACGCTGCAATCGCCGGTTGGTGCTATCGTGGATGGCCGTGACATTGGAACGGTGGTCTTTCCCGATGCGGATCTGAAGATCTTCATGACCGCGTCCCTGGAAGTGCGCGCCTTGCGCCGCATGGGCCAGCTGCAGGAAGGGCAAAAACCTGATCCCGCGGAATTGGAAGCGATCAAGACCAGCATCCTGCAGCGCGATCAGCAGGACGCCAAACGCGGAACAGCGCCTTTGATTCAGGCGCCGGACGCCATCGTTTTTGATACGAGCGATCTGGATATCAAAGGGTCGATCGCGGCCATGATCCAGCTGATTCGGAACCACATTCCTTCATAATCTCGCGCAACATCATCAGCAGCGGACGCGCCCCATGGGGCACTGAAAGCGGCTCATTCGAAGCCGCCGTCACAGGGCGCCGCCATCGACTTTTTCGGGCGCTTCGTCATGGGGTGATGGTTGCTGCTTTTGCGGAGCCGCGTCACGGGGCGCGGCCATAGGCTTTTGCAGGCTCCTGCGCCTTGCATGAAGGGGCGTGGGGCGCCGCGGCATCTGTTTGAGCGGGGCCGGGGCAGGAGCCTCGATGGGCTCTGTCTGCCTTAGGATTTGCTGCTGGCCGGACTGCAGAAGGGCGAGGGTTTCCTGCATGCTTTTGAGGGCCTCTTGAAAGCCCCGACTCTGCTCGTGCAAAGCTTTTTGAAACGCCGCCTGCGCCTCTTCCATCTTGCGCCGCAGACCCTGCTGAGCCACGAGGAGGGCACGGATGTCCTGATGAAAGCTACCGAGGAAGGCTCTTAATTCCTGCAGCTCTGCCTGGGAAAAAGCCAGGGTTTCCTTCTGCTGGATCAGATATTCCAGCACGCGGAGCTGCTGCTTATCCTGGCGGTCGCTGAGCCCTTGCTGGGTTTCCAGCCCATCCCGGATATCCTGAAAGCGCTGAAAACCGGCTTCATCCAGTTTATGCAGCTGACTTTTCAAAAGATCGGTGGAACGCTCCTCATACTGCAAAAGCTTTTCCTGCAGGACGACCAGAATATCACTGAAACGATCATCCAGGCTGTCGATCGCCTGTTCAATGGCCCGCGAGGAACTCTGGTGCGTGGCGGTCGCCCGGGTCCATTCCTGATAATCCCGCACGTCGGCTTCCCGATAAACCGGCCGCAGATAACGATCCCGCCGGATCCGCGCCACCCGCAGTTCCTTGCCGGAAATTTGCGTCAGCCGGGACCTTTTGATACCCAGAAATTCCATCACCTGATCGGCATCCCAATTGAACTCATCCACCAGATCCTCATCGCCCCTCAGGTTGATGATCATCGGCAGCTGTCGATCCTTTTGCGAAGGCGGAATTTCATGCTCCATCCAGGTGTCCTTTAGAAAAGTCGCGCGGCTTTGATGGCCCAGCGGTCCAGTGATTTGAACAGCTCAATATTTTTATAGTCCTTCTTGTTCTCGAAGAAAAGCTGGAACGACATGAAATGCTCGCCCTCGCGAAAACGGGTCAGGTCGAAATAGAGCCCAAGGTTCACAGGGCTTTCGACTATGGGCCTTGTGTCGTTGTTGTTGCGCTTCTTCAGATCGTCGCCGTTGATATCCTTCACATAATACCGGGGGATATTGCCGTCCTGGAGCATCTGCTGCGACGGCCGCATCAGTACGTACATCATGCGATCCTCACCGATCAGGCTGGCCCAGTATTCCTTCTCGGGCTTCTCTTCCTTTTTCAGAAAATTGAGGAGCCCGCTGCCGACGCTCTCTTCCTCATAGGCTTTCATATTGGTGTTGAATTCATAGCGGCTGGGGCTTTCCCGCAGGGCGAAGCCGTAGTAAAAGCCGCTGCCGCGATTCAAGCTTTTGATCCCATCCAAAGGATTATAGATGATGGCAGGGAGGATGACGGAATTACTGAAAAAGCTGACCTCGGTATACATCCCCACTTCAAAGTTCAGCTTCAGGAACTGATAGATGAAGGTGACCCGCACGATGGTGCGCACAGGCCCGGTTTTAAAGGCTTCCAGGCGACTGTTCACCGAACGATGATTCACCTGCAGGGTCAGAAAATACTTAAGGTCCGCCTTGGCATAAAAGGTCGAGGAGTCGATAAGCGGCACCTTGTCCGCACCCGGCACAGGCCCTGGTTTCACCATGTCGACGCCATTGACGACCAGATAATTTTTCTGATCAAAACGATAGCGATAGCGCGAGGTCATGATTTCACCCGACTTCAGATTGAAGACGACATATTTCTGATCGACCTGGCCTGGCATATTCTGCAGATAAACCGCGACATAGACCGCACCTTCCGCGGTATCCGGCACCCCGGCCGGCGGCGTGATGCGAATCTCAAAAACTGCGTGCGGGGTCTGCCCACTCGGCCAGGATTTGGGCGCACCCACCGGCCCCACGTCGTCGCCCATGAAACTCAGCTCGTCCAGATTATTGAAGACGTTGTCGCCGGTTTGCAGATTGGGCTGAGGCCCTTCGTTCAGGACGTAATCACCGATGCCATTGATTTCATCGATCTGAAAGGGAATGGGCACAGCTTCCCCCGTGGGGCCTGTGCGAAAAACGCGATAATTCCGGGTGGGGTATTGAGCAATGGCCCGCATTTTATGAGCCGGAATGACAATCGGGGCCCGATGAATGCCAGCCTCCAGGGGCGCCATCCAAAAAAAGAGCCACAGAGCCAGCCCCAACTGCAGACGAGCGACCCAACCCGATTGTGCCATCTTTGTCCCTCCACTCCGCTCCATGATCTGGGCCATGGAATCAGGACGTATTTTAACATGAAATGGGGGAGGCCTGTTCAAATCCGGCTCATAGGCCCTTATTTCCAGGTCTTCATATCCCGGGTGAAGCGCGTGATCGCGTCATCCATCACGTCATGCGGCTTCAGACGGCGCCTTGTGATCGCATAGATATTCTCTTTGATATTTTTCGGGCGGTAGATGACCTCAAGCTTTCGGGCCTTTAATTCGTCCTGCACGACGACCTGGGGCACCAGAGCGCAGCCCTCACCGGAAAGCGCGAGGAGGCGCAGCATGGCCATGTCCTCGATCTCGCCCAGGATCACAGGACTGACCCGGTGCTGGACGCAAAAATGTTCCCATTCGTTACGGATGCGGCTTTCCAAAGTGGGCACGAAACAGGGCAGGCCGTCCAAGGCCTTGGGCCAGTCCTCTTTCGGATTTTGGAAACGCTTATGCCCGACAAGGTCGACCGGGAGTTCGGCCAGTCTTTGGTTGAAGATCTCCTGATCCTGATCGCTGCGGACGGGCATATTGGAAAGGACAACGTCGAGGTCATGACTGTGGAGCTGCCGCACCAGCTCGCTGAGCGAGCCCTCGGTCAGTCGAATGCGGATGGAACGCTCAAAAATCAGGGGTTTGACGAAGGCATACTGAAGGTTCTTCGACATCGAATTCAGGGCCCCGATTCGCGCCAGCTGCGGTTTGGCCGAAGGCCCTTCGCTGGTCGTCAGAACTTCGTAAAGCTCCTGCCCCGATGTGAAGATGGTATTCGCATACTCCAGCGCGATCTTGCCCGCTTCAGTCAGCACCAGGCTGCGGCCCTGACGCGTGAAAAGTTTTTGGCCGAAGGACTCTTCAAGGGCCTTGATTTGTCCGCTCAGATTGGACACGGAAAGCCGCAGGCGTTTGCCGGCCTTCGTCATGCTGCCGTCCCTGGCGATGGTCCAAAAATAATAAAGGTTATGATAATTCAGCCACTTGTCCATGCTGTTCCCCCACGAAAAAGGATACAGCCTCGACTGAATTTCAAACAGAACAAAAAGCCGGCTCAGTTTTCGCCCTGAGCTTGGGTGAAGGCCGGCTTGTCTTCGACTTCTCGAAGGGCCATGACTAAGAATTCGATTTCGTACGAGTATCAAGCTATCCGTTGATCCTGAAATCGCCCTTTCCTCACGGCGGTGCGCTGGTATTGAAAGCTCTGGTGTTAACAGAAGTTGGCCAGCCCGTAAAGCTCATCGTTTGGCCTGCGATGGGCATAAGAAAGCTCGCCATAATGGAGTTACTGCTCAGTCCTGCCACTGTATCGAAAGTTGAGGCTGTATACCCATTATCCGTCAAAGCACTGGCCTGAAGGTTAGCTCCCTGGGCGATGGATTTATAGCCAGCCGAACTTTCCCAATAATTGTTGTCCAATGAGAGCTGGAGGCCATTGCCATAGTTGAAATTGCAGGAGACCGCTTCATCCGCTTCGGTATTCGCGTTATTAGGCGCCAGATGCAGGGTCAATCCCCTGCATCCTGAGCTGCTATCACCTTTACAGTAGATATTGTTAGCGTCAAGGCTGGCATTGACATAGTTGTCAACGGAACAGGATGGACTTGAACTCCAGCAACCGTGATTACCATTGTCAGAAGTCCCGCATTCCTTGCCCTGAGCATAGAACAGATCACAGTAAGTACCTGGACTATTGCCACAGTCGATGGTCAGCTTGTTCGCTGAAAACTGAACAGCTCCCGAATCAGAGCTTCCGCCTGTGATCAAGGCCTTGCTTACCTTTATGACATTCTGTTGGTAAATGACGCTCGCTGTCGAGTAATGGGTACTCATGTCAGCATATTCACAGTTTAAGGTGGATTGGCTGACTGTCGTTGTTCGATTATTCCTACTGTATAGGGGGCGGCGACACTCACTGATTGAAAGACCTGTTAGATTCAAATCCGTGCTTCGCCCAGAATCTATCAAAAGGGTCGTGCCCTTCCCGGCAAAGCTGTTCTGAGCATAACCAAGAATGTCAGCATTATTACCCCAGCTCAGCAAGCCATCGTAGTTCGCGGCCAACTCATGGGAAGTGAATTGATTGCCCGTGACCGTCGTATTCGCTGCCGTTCCTGACTGCTTCACACCAGCCGAGAAAGTTCCCGAGTTATTGATGAAACTGGTGTTGCCGTCCCCCTCACTGACGCTCAATCCAGTTTCCCAGGCATTGAAAGTATTATGGCGGACCATGAGGTTATCCAAACCAGTCTTATAGATGGCTCCAGTTGTGGTATTGGTGCAACCGCTGCCGTCGAACTCATTATATTCAACCAGGCCACCATTCAGTCTGATCTGACGAATGGATCGGAACTTCACATACCGTATCAGGTTGCCAGCCGTGACTCCGGGAGGGGCTCCATTGAAAAGAAGCTCCATACCGCCCCCAGGCATGCAGCTTCCTGTATTGAGCGTTACCGTCCTGATGGTCACAGGGTCGGCCGCACTGCCCTCGAAACGGACAGGCCCGTTGAATTTAACGGACAGATTATCATCGACAAAGACCGTGGCTCCCGCCTCAATCGTCAGGCGTCCCTTGAAAATAAGGGATTCGGCACCTTGTTTGAACCAGAAGGGACTCTGCCCCTTCTTGAGCACGACGTCGTCTGTGTAAGTTGTGGCGTAAACAATAGTGCGTCCCGTACTTGCCAGGTTGATGTTATCCTGCACCACTGTCGATTCACGTCCGGCGTAATCACGAACTTTGGCATAAACGATCTTCGCACCATCACTGCTGCTGAGCTGCCAGTCGAGGCGGCTGTTAAACGACTGCTTATCGCTCTCCTGGAAACTATTGGAAATGTTGCTGAAAAGAACCTCTGCTAGACCCGAGCCACTATCCGCAGCAAGCAAATCGATGGAGACGCTGCGGGCAGCGCTTTGCTCCCATCCATTGAGAATTTGAATGCTGCTGAGCGTAGGAGCCTCTGTATCCACCAGGATGCTGTCGCTGTAGGGTGAGCTTTCCAGTCCGTTGAGATCAGAGAACATGACGTAAAGTTTTTTAGCCCCATCGTTCTCAAAGGTCCACTCGTAGGTTCTTGCCACAGGAACCCAGTTGCGATTCAAAAAGGAAGGTTCATCAGAGATCTTCATGAGCGAACTGTTCTTGTCAAAACTGATGTCGAGAAGCACCTTACGACTGAGCGACAGCTTTTCCGTTCGACCCGCGATGCTCGGAGTCATGTCTGAGCGAATGGACAAAGCACCTTCAGGGCCATTGGACAAAGAAAGCGGGAGCTCCCCTAGATCGACTGTTTCACCGGACTTGATCTCCACTTCCAGGCTTAGGATGGCAAAGCCGGTGTGCTGCGCTTTCAGAGTGAGCGTTCCCTCAGGAAGTCCGGCCAGAGTAAAGGCTCCGTTTTCATCCGTCTTGGCGATGTAGGAGGTTCCCGGAATATAGACGTCGGAGCCTGTAAGATCCAGATTATTGGCATTGTCAAAGAACGTTACCTTGCCACTGACAGCACCAGACTTTTTGAACTCATGCGCTCCCAGCTGATTGGTTTCCTTATGGCGAACCACAACGTCCTTGAACATCTTTGCGTATTGAGCTGGGCCTTCCGTTAGGGATGTTCCATCGCTGGACGTCACGATTACGTTCAAAGTGCCCGGCAGAACATTGTCGAGGACAAACGAACCATCCCCAGAAGTGGTGCCTACAATTTCCGGGTGATTCTGGACCGTGATATTGGCATTCGCAACAGAAGACGCTGATGCGCCTTCGGAAACCATAAGGGTACCGCTGATCGTTCCACCAACGCTGGCAGACCCGACTTCCACGACGCGGCTCGATGAGCTGTTGGAGTCACTGCAATTGCTTGGCCCCAAGACCCCCAAGACCCCCAAGACCGCTACAAGAAAAAGATTCGATTGGTATTTTGCTAGCATCGTCCATCCCAGGCCAGGCCGGCCATCACAAGGTCACGAACACACCAAGACCCCCATCGGTCCAGACTGATTAAAAAAAAGCGGTCTTTTGGAATTTTGCACAAGCTCGCACCTGGTGAGCTTGTGAAGCAGGCTAACCTGTTAGGGTTGAATAGGATTTCTAAAGCTTACTTTTCAGTCACAGTTGAAAGAGCCGCAGGAAAAAGTGCGGGGCGGAGCCGCGCTCCTAGGACGTGAGGGCACCTACTTTTTGTTTCCTTTACGCTTGCCACTTCGGGCTTTTCCCAGCAGCCTGCTCAGTTTTCTTTCGACACTGTAACAGCTGTCAAGGTCAACCCTGGTCGATTCCAGGTGATCGGCAAGAATTCAGAGACTGACCAGGTAAGCGCATGGTACTCACGCATCATGAACAAGCCCGTCACCAATGATGACTGCTTTCGTTTGGCCGTGATCGCCTATAGCAGCGGTCATCCATTCACGATAGGAAAGGACGCGACCGATGCTATGGTCTGCACTCTGGGCAAGGAAGTATCGAAATGAATCCAAAAATTCGACGTCTGGCAGCTTTAAACTTATGGCTCGCCGCAAGCATAGGCTGCAAGTCGATGCCTGATTCCACCTTGAGAAGCCAGGAACCGATAAACTCAGAAAAACCTGCGGAACCGAAGATGGTGTCAGGCAAGAAAACCAGCCTTATACTCGACCTCCTCACACCGACTGAAGACGGGCCGTGAGCCCCTCGAAAAGGTTACAGCCTCGACTGACTTTGGCTCAGTTCTCGCCCTGAGCTTTGGTGAAGGCCGGCTTGTCTTCGACTTCAAGCAGCCTTTCGCAATGCATCCAACGGAATATGGTGCTGATGCGTCTCAAAAGTTCGAGGACGTCCGCGTCCTGAGGCATGGGCGCACCGGCCTTCCGGTTGAAGCGACAGCGGTGATGATCGACCAGATCAGGCATGGCCACAGCATCCGGATAGACCTTGGTGCCGCGGTTCGAGATCATGGTCAGAGTCAGAGGCAAACCCTGGGCGCAGCGTTCCAATTCGCGGCCGATTTCCTGCAAAGGGGCTGTGCTTTCGATGAAGACATCCACACCCACGTCCTGGCGTTTTGCAGGCTGTTTATCGCAGCTATAGACGCGGCCCATATCCCAAGGCCGATAGGGCCGCGTCTGCGTCCGCCCCGGCGCTGTTGCCAGATTGGATTCCACGAGTTCAGCAAAAACGCTCGTGCCGACCGCCTCGTGCAAAGGTGCGACATCGCTGGTGGCTGCAGCGCCGGAACCCCAGGTGTAAAGAAGGGCGTTTTCCAGCCGCTCCGCTTCCGCGAAAAGGCCCAGGTGCCTGAGCAGCATCACACCGGAAAGGACGTGGGCGCTCGGGTTGGCCAGATTTTTTCCGGCGATGGATGGGGCCGAACCATGGACGGCTTCAAAGATGGCCACATCGCGACCGATGTTCGCAGACGGCGCAAACCCGAGTCCACCGACCAGGCCCGATGTCAGATCGGAAAGGATATCACCGTTCATGTTTGAAGTGACGATCACTTCGAACTGCTCGGGAAAGCGCACGAGCTGATGCGCGCAGTTATCGACGATGATGTGCTGGGCTGTGATGTCCGGATATTCGCTGGCGATTTCTTCGAAAGTTCGTTTCAAAAGGCCTTCTGTTAATTTCATGATGTTCGCCTTGGTCGCGCAGTGGACCTTGGTCCGGCCCTCGGCGCGGGCGACTTCGAAGGCGAGGCGCACGATTTTTTCGCAACCTTTGCGGCTCATGAGCTTCAGGCACTGGGCGACGTTCGGTGTTTGCATATGCTCGATGCCCGCATAAAGGTCCTCGACATTCTCACGCACGACCACGAGATCTATGTTGCGGCCGTAATAAGGCGTGGGGACGCCGGGGATGATGCGAATAGGGCGAATATTGCCGAAGGTTTCGAAGGACTTTCTGAGCGTGACGTTCGCGCTTTTTTCCCCGTAGCCTACGGGTGTTTCCAGCGGCCCCTTCAGGACAAGGCCCGTATCCAGAATCGAGTCGATCGTTTCCTGGGGCACGCCCGAGGGAATTCCTTTCCTGAAAACCTTGGCCCCGGCTTCCGCCTCCTGCCAGATGATGGGCGCACCGACAGCTTCCAGCAAACGTCTGGTGACTGCGGTCACTTCAGGTCCGATGCCGTCGCCCGGAATAACGGTGACTTTGTACGGAGGCTTTGGTTTTTGCATGGCTTGATCCCTTCACGATAAGGCCAGGATGGAGTTCCCAGGCGATATCTGAGTATCGGAAGAAGCCTCACTTAAGAAAATCAGAAAAATCTGTAGGGATTGTTCGGTTAAACCGAACAGTGCACACCGCACCTTCGGAATACCGCAAGACCCTGCTTCCTGTATGAAAAGTATGAGCTGGAGGCTTAGTGACAGGTGACCAGGACCGATAGGCACGAAAGAAAACTAGAGGAGGTTGCATCTTGAAGAAGATTTTTACCGTTTCGCTTGTCACATCTCTGGCCCTCGTCCAAGCGTGCGGCAAGAAAAAGTCGGACAGCTCCGATTCGTCCGCGACCGATGGTTCAGAACTGGGTGATGGCTCCCAAGGTTTCGCTGTCACAGGAACTTTGCAGCTGGACGCCCTGCTGACAGCTGGCAGCAAGGTCACCCATGTTGTGGCCCTGAATACGGAAAACGGCCGCAAATTGGCCTTTCCCGTGGACGAAGAAACGGGTGAATTCCGTCTGATGATTCCGACGTCTGCCGAAGATGATTTCACGGTCTACATCAATGCCGATGGCACGACAGTGGATCGCGAGCGTCTTTTGAAACAGCATCCTGATGTGGCCACGGAAATCGCGGATTTGAGTGATGAGCAGCTGATTGCGAAAATCAAGGAATCTGCGGAAGAAGACGGTACGAGCAGCGCGACGCCCGAACCCTCGCCCTGGACACTGGCTTATGTGGATGCCACCAAAACCGGCGCGGATATGATGGTGAGCCGCTTTGCTTCAGAGACCCTCGATACCATCGCTCCAACCCGCGGGAACGTGGGTGTGAGCATGGGCGATGTCACCCCTGTGGTCGGCGGCAAGGCCAGCACGACAGCAGCGCATGCGGATATCCTGGAAGCCATCAGCATGAGCGCGGATACAGCGACCACCTTCGGTGCGATCGACGATGTGTCCCTGCGTTACATCAACCCCGATATCGACGGCGATGGCGTTCTGGATTCGCCTGTGATGGCGGCGGATGGTTCGGTAACAGGCACAGAAGTGCGCTACGTGCTCGATTTCCATAACCGCTTTACGATCAATGACGCCAATGGCGGCCAGGTCTTCCACACGAGCCTTAAAAACAAGTTCGCGGATGACGTGTTGGGTGGCCTTGCGAATGTGAATGTAGCTTATACCGGCACCGGTATCATTCCTGAGCTGGAGAAGAGCACATTCTCTGCGGCGCCTTCCACCTACAAGTGGAAATTCGAATCCGCCCTGACCATGCCGGCCTCGGTCTGCAGCGAGTTGCCGTCCGGTGGAACTCTGGCTGCTGGCAGCTGGTGTACCCACAGCTATACCGTCAACCCCAACTACGATCGCTATCAGTTGGGCCAGGAAGTGGCGCTGCCGCCTGTTGGGAAATACGTTCTGGATGCGGGCGAGAAGGTCTTCACCTGGACCGACGTGAAAGTGTCTGACTTCAGCGCCGGTATGGGCTTTGTGATCCTTCTGGTTAAGTACAATACCGATGACAAGGGCACTGCGGACACATCCGACGACGTGATGAGCAGCATCAGCTACAAGTACCTGAAGAAAACAGCGACAGGCTGGACGGCGGCAACCGAAGCGGAACTGAAGCTCCTGATCAAAGGCACCGGCGGTCACCTGAGTCTCAAGTTTGACAACGACGCACTGAACTGCGGCCTTGAGATTCCCAAAACACCGACAGGTACGGTCGACTTGAAAACGGCGAACATCTCGTCCAACACGACCAGCAACGCGATGACAACGCTCATCAACGAGCTGAAGGCTGGTACTGTGACTTTCTCCCGCTTCTCCAGCGGGGCTGCAAGCTATGACGACAAGCTTGGCATGCGCTTCTTCTTCTAAGACTCCGCCGCCGGGTGCACGGCCCGGCGGCTTCCTTCTCCAATCGGCCATAATGCTGCGACCCCTTCCATGCCGCATAAAAGAACTCCTGCAAACGGAAACCTTCTTTAATCACCAAGCCTTTTGGCCTACAATGGAGTGGTTTGATCCACTTCACCAGGGACCGGATGTTTAATGGTTTCTTTGCTTGCTCGTGTCCTTACTCTGCTGCTGCTCGTCCCGCTCGCAGCTCCTCTGCAGGCGGCCGCGCTGGCCAGTCCCGAGGAACCCAATATTACCCGTCCCGGCCATCGTTTTTTTCGCTTTCCTGTCACGTGGGAACTCATGCGTTCCGGCTTCAATGCGTTGGATGTGGCGTTGGAAGCGGAAAGTTACGCGGAATACTGGGCGATTCTTTATATCAGTCCGGACGAAATAGATCTGCTGACCCCACGCGGTCGGGCCCGGGTCGTGGGGATTGCCAGTTCCCCGGAAACCCCGGCCGGATATCCGGACACGCTGGTTGTGAATGAGAGCGACCTCGCCCGTCTGCTTGGATTGGAAGCGGACCCATCCGCGAGTGTGGAGCAGGTGGTTTTCATTTCACTGCCGATGCAGGATAGCAGTGAACAAAGTTTTACCCTGAAAGCCAGTTCCAAATATTTCGTGAATGTTCAACTTGCCATGAGCTTTTAATTTCAAGGATGCAGCATGGAACCCACAACGCAGCCGATCATGGAATGCAAAAATTGCGGGCGCCTCTACTACTCTACCGAAGATTTCCTGGCGCATACCAGCCGCTGGCGGATCTGTGAGGAAGGCCACCTCTGGTTCAACTGTGCCTGCGAATCCACCAACGTCATTAAAAAAGGCCGCCACGACTGGTATGATCCCATGCATAGGCTCAGCAGCGAAGCGCAGTCCATCTTCAATCAAATCCCAGCTCTGCGCACCCTGCCGCGGCTTCCCACGTCCGTGATGGAGCTGCTGCAGAAGATTGATGATGCGAACGCCGATTCGCATGAACTCGCGGCCCTGGCCCGGCATGATCCGCTGCTGGCCGCCAAGATCATCCGCATCGCGGAAAATCAAACCATGCATCATCAGGCCAAACCGAAATCGCTGTCGCATGCGATCTCGCTGGTCGGTCGCCATCATGTGAAGGAAATCGTCCTGCTCGCAGCCATCAGCTGCGTGGAACCCAAAACCCGTTTCTTTCACACCGATGAATTCTGGGATCATTCGATGACCATCGGCAGGATCGCTGAACACCTATCCAAAAAATTCAAGACGGGAATGATCGAGGACGAAGCCTATATCACAGGCTGCCTCTGCAATCTCGGCAAGCTCGTCCTCGCCCTGGTGCGGCCCGATATCGCCGATCGTTTTCAGGTCGAGATCAATGACATTCACACGCTGGGCCCATGGACCGCGGCCGAGCAGAGACACGCCGGCTATCAGCATACCGTCATCGGTGAAATCGGAGGAGCTCTTTGGGGTCTTTCCGAGGCTTCGATCGACGCTATCCAGGGGCATCACTCCGTTTCCCACGCGGCGCAAATCGAACCCTATGAACTGGTGGCCCTGGCCAATCAGTTTGCGCATTGGATCTGGTTGCAGCCGCATCAGATGGATAAAGATCTTTTCCACCAGCTGCAGCAGCGTTTTCACCTGTCGCAAAAAGATTCGGAGCTGCTGGCCGACGAGATGATGCCGCTTGCCATTCAGGAGCGGGCCAGTTGAAGGCCGTACGCTTCATGGGTCTGATCATGGCTCCATTTTTAGGGGCCTGCAACGGGGCCTTCTATTATCCCGTGCAGGAGGATCTTTATGATCCGAGAAAGATGGGCTTTCAGCTGAGTGACGAGCGCATTCCATCCACGGATGATGTCCTTCTCGCTGCCTTCTGGTTCAAAGCTTTGACTGCCGAGCCTCGTAAAAAGCTGATCATCCATTTTCATGGCAATGCAGAGAACATGACGAGTCACTTCATGTTTACCGCCTGGCTCAGCGAAAAAGGCTTTGATGTTTTAACCTTCGATTACCGCGGCTACGGGCGTTCCACGGCGACGCCGCCGACGCGGGAAGGGCTGGTGGAAGACGGCTGCGCTGTGTTCCGTTGGGTGGCGCAGCATCCCGTGCTCAAGACCTATGAAGTCCACGTGATCGGCCAGAGCATCGGCGGGGCCGTGGCCATCGCGAGCCTGGCTCACTGTCCCGAACTCCCGGTTCAGAGTCTCATCATCGACAGCAGCTTTTCGTCCTATCGCCGGATCGCAAGGCAAAAACTCGGTGGATTTTTTCTGACCTGGCCTTTGCAGTATCCCTTGTCCTTTCTCGTGACGGACGACTGGAGTCCGATCGACGGCATTGCGAAACTTTCCATGAAGATGCTCTTCCTCCATAATCCTCATGACCCGGTAGTGCCTTATAAACTCGGCCGTGAACTCTATGAAAAAGCTGTTGCCCCCAAGACCTGGATGGATGTCAGCATCGAAGGACACACGAGCGCTATCGCCGATCCAGAGAGTCCTTATCGACTTCATGTGCTGGAATTTTTACGCTAGGCCCTCCTCCCGATCTGTTGGACTCCCGACACCGGAATCTGCTATAAAACGGCCAGACGCTTCGGCGTTCTGAACAACAGGCGGCATCCGTCTGCTGCCGCATAATCAGCAGGAAACTCTCATGGCAAATCATAGATATACGGCCGAGGAACGGAAGACGTTCACCCAAAAAGTTCTGCGCGACGGCTACTGCGTCCTGGAGAATCATTTTTCGCCCGCTGTGATCGATTATTGGAACGAGCGTTTTATGCCCTTGCTGCGCTCATACATGGATACCGGCGGCACGACAGCCGGTCGCGGGGCGGAACGCTATTACGTGACGCTGCCTTTCGCCGAACCCTTCGCTGATCCCACGATCTTTGAAGACGAGGATATCCTCAGCATCGTCGAAGGACTGGTGGGCGAGGATTTTGTGATGTGCCAGCTGGCGACCGACACGCCGCTCCTGGGCTCTGACTATCAGGAGATTCATCGGGACACGCCGCCGCTCTTTCCCGAGTTTCATATCGAGACACCTCCGTTCCAGCTGGCCGTTAACTTCCCCCTGGTCGATGTGAATGAGGAGAATGGCCCCATTGAAATCGCTGCCGGAACGCACCTTTTGAGCAAGGCTGAGCGCATCATGAAAATGGAGAAGGGCGAAATCAAACTGGAGGCCGTCACCATGAAGCGTGGGGATGTCATGATCCGCGATGTACGCGGCCTGCATCGCGGCACACCCAATCGCACACCCGTGCCAAGACCCATGGTGGTCATAGGCTATAGCCGCAAGTGGCTGCACCGTCCCGAAGTCTCGATTGAAATTCCGCGATCGATGGTCGGTGAACTCTCGCACCGGGCGCGGCGTATGCTGCGTTACAACCCCATCGTCGATGTGATTCAACAGCAACCCAGAAACGAGACCTACGATACCTTTTCGTACTGATGAAGCGGGAGACTGCGAACGCACGCCATACTTTTATATTCTATCCCAAGTCGATTTCGCGAAAGCTAACAACGCTATCGGATATTTCCCGGCCCTGGCTCCCAAGGGGGCTGGCTCCTGCGGGCATGGGCTGGCTTAGAAAGGTTCCGGGATGGGGAAGTAACAGCGCAGGGCGACAACCTTTGCCTTGTGCTGATCAAAACTCAGCTGAATAACCGTATCCTGGGAAGACTCCTGATTCATCCATTGAACATGGCCCAGCGTGTTGCGTCCTGCGCTCAGCATTTTGCTGTCTGCCGCCCAAATCAACTGGGATCGTTGCCCATCCTCCCAAAACTCTTCAGGCGTCTGCGCGGAGCCATCAGGGCTGCAATCAACCTGAGCAGCCTGAGAAAAATGTTTGAGAAAGCCGGTTCGATTCTTTTCCGTCATGCTCGCGATCATATCACGAAGCACAGCCTGCCCCTTGGAGCCGACCGATACGAGTGCTTTGCTATAGCCTAGACTATACGATGCGCCGAGTTCCCTCAGCATGCGTTGACTCAAAGCCCACGAAGGGCCGGCGCAGGCCAGTGGATGGGCAGCCAGTTGCGTGACATTGCTGGAAAGCTCCCAATACGCGCGCAATGCTGCGATGCGAGGCCCTTCGGAAACAGCCTGAATATCATAGCTGACGAAAGCAGGAACGGTCACGCCGCATTCGCTGCTGATATCCGTTCGAATATCCACATCGCGCAGAATGGTCGAACCTGAAAAATAATCTCCGTGACCGATGAATTGAATCTGCGTCGACGCCATGAAGGTTTCATAGAAGCGGGAGAATATAGGGTCAGAACGCCCTTGCCGTTGCAGGCGTGGAGCGCCTACGGGATCTTCGATCTGGGCTTTATCCGTAAAAAGTTCGAGCCAGGCCCTGCGGTCATGGGCCTCAACCGCCTGTGGCGAAGCCTTGGCCGTAGCGAGCATGCTTTCAGGTTTCAGACTTTGGACTTCACCATGAACGTCGAATGCCAGAAGGGCAAAGGTCAGCGCGCATGAGCTGAAAAGTTTAGTCATGGGATTCTCCCTGTGATTGAAGGTGGATCATTCATACAACAATTTCGCTTCTGAGTCCACTGCATCGAGGCTATGGCGTTCAAACCTTGCGGATCTCACGGAGATGGGTCTGCGCCGACAGGCTCATTTCGCGAAATAGAGAGTCCCTGCAAGGTTTTCACCAAGGATTTACACCTAGCCCTGTGTCTGGCAAGGGTACCGCTGTTAATTGCAAAGGGTGGAAGTATGTTCAAGGCATCAGGTTTATTCCAAGCCGCCTTTGTTTCGACGAGTGGGAACAATTCGCGTCACGTCGGGAATCATCAGTCGACATTTTTGCAAACAACACGTATCCACAATCAGCGGCTCCAACCCTTGCGCTCCCCAGCACAAGACCCCACTCGCCAAGCGGATGCGGGTCCATCCCATGCCCTTCAAGTTTCTCAGTCCCAGCTCGTTCAGAGGCTTATGATTCAACCTGGCTTGTTGAATAAAATTCAAGGAGCTGGGTGGAGAGCCATGCTAGCCGCATGCAAAAAGATGAACAGCTCCAGCAAGTTTCGGCCAATCAGGCGTTTCCCGCCTCTTGTGACTGACGGTCATACCAAGTTTTTGCGGAATAGTGTGGCGATTTGCTGATGCTTTTTACGAAAGCTTCACGTATAGAAAATGACCAAAGTCACGAATTTTAACGAAATGCTTGTATTTAAAGGGAGCTACCAGATGAAGCGAAAAATTTTCAGCGTCGTCAGTCTTGTGCTTCTCTCTTCGCTTGTGAACGCGCAAGCCCAGGAGCAGAAGGCTGAGGAGACAAAGCAAGAGACCAACTCGGACAAGAAGAGTGAGAAAAAAAAGGAAGTCATTCGCGTCACCGGTAGCCGGATCAAGCAGATCGACGTTGAATCATCCAGTCCGGTCGTCACCTATTCCAAAGAAGATATCGCTCGTTCCGGCCTGGCCACTGTTTCGGACTTCATTCGTAATCGCATTCCATCCGGTGGCATGACGACGGAAAACGAAACTCTGCAGCAAAGCGCCGGTGGAGCGAGCTTCGGCGGTCGCGATTTCGACCCCCAGTATACGCTCGTGCTGGTCAATGGCCGCCGCCTCCCCACCAACGCCATCGCTGATGACTATGTTGACCTCAACCTGATTCCTCTGGCTGCAGTTGAGCGCATTGAATATCTGACGGACGGCGCTTCGGCTATCTACGGTTCTGACGCTGTGGCCGGTGTACTTAACATCATTACAAGAAAACAGTACTCCGGAACTTCCGTTGTGGCTCGCATGGGTCAGAACGCCAAGCATAAAGATGGCACCGAAACCTCGCTGCAGGTCGTTTCCGGGGCTTCGGGTGACAAAGGCAATTTCCTGATCGCCGCCGACATCTTCAAGCGTGAAGGGGTCAGTGCGAAGGATCGTCCCCTTATCAAGTCGGCGATTTCTCCTGATGGCGACGATGGCCGTAGCCCCACAGGTCTGCCCGGGTTTGTGATCCGAAACCAAGGCACTGGCACCAGCGTGACCACCGAAACCCGTCCTTTCACGGACTGTGATGAGGCCTCCAAAGGTGATGATGGTCGCTGCTACTACGACATCGCCCCCCTTTACCAGGCCATTCCCAAGACGGAACGCCAGAGCATTTACACGGTCTTTGACAATCAGCTGACCGATTCTGTCAATTTCTTCGGTGAAGCCCGCTTTTCGCGCTCCTCAGTCGATATCCGCAACGGTGCGGCTCCTGGTCAGATCCGTTTGACCGCAGCGCAGTGGAATGCCCTTCCGCAGGATATCAAGGCCCTCAGCCCGTTCTTCGATCCTAACGATCCGAACAAAGTCGAAGCCGATGATGTGTCGTACCGTATCGGTCGCCGTTTCCTTGAATTCGGACCGCGCGCGACGAGCAATTACAACGAGAGCTTCAACCTGATCGGTGGTTTGACCGGCTCCTTCAACGACATCAACTGGGAATTCGCTGCGACCAGGCACCAGCTGAAGAACATTCAGTTCGGCGTTGGCGGTAACATTGACTCGTCCAAGGTTATTGGCTACTTCCAGGATGGCACTTTCAACCCCTTTGTTCTGAATGAGTTTGATACGGATGCCAAGATCCAAGCCAAAGATGACGTTGAGACCGAAATCTTCCGCTTGGGCGAATCCAAACTCGAAACTTACTCTCTGGCCTTCGATGGCGAACTTCCCGTCGAACTGGGCGGTGGAAAAGTGGGCTGGGCTGCCGGTGCTGAATATCGTCAGGAAAGCTATTTTGATCAGTCTGATTCCGTATCCCAGTCGGGCGTAATCGCTGGTTCCGCCGGTGGTGTGGGCGGCGGCGGTCAGGACACGACAGCCGGTTACGTGGAATTCTCTCTGCCTATCATTCCCAAGCTCGAACTGCGCACTGCGGTCAGAAATGACAGCATCGCCAACAGTCGCGGCGACGCCAAAGCCAAGAGTGCCACCACGTATAAGGCCGGCGTGTCTTACCCTCTTGTTGATTCCGTAAAAGTCCGCGCGTCTTACGGTACGGGTTTCAAAGCGGCTCCCCTTCACGATCGGTTCCTGCAGATCAGCGAAGGCGTGGAATTCGCGGTCGATAAGGTCTATTGCCAGACCCAGGGAATTCCCGAAGATCAGTGTGACGAACGCGAAGTGAACTCACGTTCCACAGGTAACACCGACCTCGACCCAGAACGTTCGACCTATTATAACTTCGGTGTCGTGGTTCAGCCGATCACGCCTGTCAGCGTCTCACTTGACTACTGGAACCTGGTCATCAAAGACAAGATTGGAGCGCTCGGGACTCAGTATCTCTTGAACAACGAAGACAAGTATGCAGACTTTGTCAAGCGTAGTCCATTCGGTACCCTAGATGAAGATGGATACTATGTTGAATCAAGGCTTCTTAACCTGAACAAGAACGAGAGTTCGGGCGTTGAAGTCAACATCCGTTATGATGATGACTTTGGTTTTGCAAGGTTGTCGTCTGGTCTTCGTCTGAGTAAAGTTCTGGTATCCAAGACTCAGGAAACTCCGACCGATCCACTTTGCGATGTTGCGAAGTATACCAGCGGACCCAATGGCACCCTGACGGCTGACCTTCTCACCAAGGTGTATAGTGTTGGTGCGAACGTCCGTTACGACAGTGCCTATGATACCCACACTGGCGGTTACACGCCAGGCACCTGCGATTTCGCTGATCCGGCGTCGAACTTCCATGTTAAGAGCTACGCCGAGTATGGTTTGAACGCAGGTTATGTCGCTCCATTCGGAACAGAGTTTGGTATCGGCGTGCAAAATCTTGCCGATGCGAAACCTGCTTACGATCGTAACGCGACATGGCCTTGGTACGACCAGCAGGCTCACAGCAACATGGGTCGCTATGTTTACGCAACCGTTGCTCATAAATTTGAGTAATTTCTGAGTGGAAAAAGGGGGACGCATGTTCCCCTTACTGAGTTTGACCGACATGTTAGTGATGGTGTGTTCGGTCAGACTTAAGTCGCCGTTAGGGTCGAGACGAGTCGGGAACGTCGTCAACATCAGAGATGTGCACACGCGACTCGCCTCGTCCTCGTTGAGAGTTTTCGCCCGGTACAGCGGAAGCATGGAAGCCATGCTTCGTAATTGATGCCGATGGTGAGGTCGTTGCAGTTCCGCTTGGATCCGTGTTCACTCGCGATCTGGAAGCGATCCATGACGACCGAAGCACGCCGCGCAGCCTCACGATAGGTGATGGTTTCCATAGGTGGGCGATGATTAAACCGGGGCGCAGAAAAGAGAGTTAGCCCAGGCTTGGGCAACCCTCGCGTTATCGTTGATCTCTCCTGTTCCGATCAGGGTTATTTGGAAGGTGGTGACACTTGAACGCGAGCCACCATCGTCGGATGATAGCTGCATTTGTAAGCGATAATCCCAGCTTCATTCAATGTAACCGTCCAGGTTACTCCCGGAGCAATTGGTCCCGAATCAAAATTCGGCCCCGTAGCGGTGTGCGGGACGATGTCCTCATTCGTCCACTGAATCATGTCGCCAGCCTTGGCTTGAAGCAATGCGGGTTCGAACACCATGTTTTTGATACGAACGTGATGAATTTCACGATTCGGTTTGCCATGGCCCACCGCACTGGTGAATAGATTGCCAGCAGCGAAGCATACTGAAAGCGTCATCAGAAACGTTTTCATCAGCCAGCCCCAAGCTTCGCCTGAATTTGTTTTGCATGCTCAAGGTGAGCGGCAATTGCTGGCCGAACTTTTTCGATAAGGCTCTTTAACTCCGCATTCTTCGCATTTGGGATCAGAGTCTTGTCTATCGTATCGAGCACGGCCAAGTGGTAGGCAACCTCGTGGTCGACATAAGCCTTATCAAAGGCCGCCGCTTTCAGAGTTTTGAGTTTGGCGAGATTCTTCTTCCCGCCGTCATCCAGGCTCTTGCTCAAGTCACTCGCCTCGGGTTTTACTTTCAATTTTGCGGCAAGATCCGTGGCTTGCTTATTGACAGCACTGTGGTCGACAACCATGCGATTGGCAAAATCTTTCACTTCCTTGTTCGTGGAAACTTTTTCGGCGAGCCTGCCCGCATCAATATCCACTGCGTTGGCCGTCACGACGATGGCGGCGATCTGGGAGTCAGTCGGTCCTTCGGCGGCATGAAGAGCTGACGCTCCAAAGATCAGGGAGATGAAACCAAAACTCATCCAAAGCTGCTTCTGAATTCTCATACCTTAACTCCTACTTGAGATTTACGAAAAGCAAAGCGACAGACATTGCCGCCTCGAACAATGCATTCCTGATGATCCACGGAAACTCCCGAGAGGGTCTCGAGCAGTTCGAGATCGAACTGGCAAACCTCGGGGTACTCACGTGCCAGGTGGTGATAGACGCAGTTGTGGGCTTCAATGGCAGGCATGATGCCATCGGCATCCGGCGTGACCACGGCCTCGTAGGACAGATCATTCATGATTCTGGTGATGGCCTCGGTTCGTGCCTCACCCGTCAGTCCATTGACCTGCGCCTTCATCTGCGAAGCTATCGTGCGCGCAAGATCGCGAAGCCTCGCTGCGAGGCCGTCACCACCTTCTTCAGCTTTAAGAAGACCCAAAAGCAGGCTTGAGAACCAGGAATACTGCTTTGGGAAGAGATCCACGCCACGATCAGTGAGTTGAAAAGAACGCCCAGGGCGACCCCGGGTCACGAAGCGAAGAGATCCCCGGGATACGTATCCGTTTTGCTCAAGAGCCGTCAGATGCTGTTTGACAGCGGTTCTCGTGATCGACAACTGACTCGCGAGTTCATCGATCGTAAGCCCGGTTTTTTTCGCATGCAGGGCTCTCAGAAGAACTTGTTGGCGTTCGCCGAATGTGTCCAACATATTGGTCCCCTCTCATGTGCCACTGATTTTAATAAGATCATTCAGTTCCCGACGCAGCTCAGTGTCCTCTTTGAAAGCGCCCACGACGGAAGTTGTTACGGTGCGGCTCGCCTGTTTCTCAACCCCACGCATCATCACGCACATGTGATAAGCCTCGATGATAACGGCAACACCGCGTGGTGCGAGCTGTTCCATAAGCTCCCGGGCAATCTGTTGCGAGAGCCTCTCTTGAATCTGCAGACGCTGTGCATACGCATCGACAATGCGCGGAATCTTCGAAAGGCCGATGACTTTGTCATTCGTCAGATAGGCAACGTGGGCTTTGCCATAGAAAGGGAGCAGATGATGTTCGCACAATGAGAAGAGTTCGATGTCACGCACCAGGACGATGCCACTGTCCGTTTGGGTGAAAACTGCGTCATTGGTAATCTTGGCAAAATCCGCTGCATAGCCGCTGGTGAGGTCGAGCATCGCCTTGGCGAAGCGCGCGGGTGTTTTGTACAGCCCTTCCCGACTCGGATCTTCTCCCAACAGGACCAGCACAGCACGAATATGACGCGCGATTTCATCTTCCACGGACGACTGAATCTGTGCATCCACTTTGCCCGGAGTATAAACACTCATGAACCAACTCCTATGACAATCTATTCATCAACCGCGACTCATTCCTTTTATCGGCATTTCTATATTTTTGACATTAAAATATGTCATAAATATTTTAAGATGCTGTTATAATTGAATTTAATTATTTTTTTAAGGGGGTCTTATGGGAACATGGATTCAAAAGATAGGGGAAGCTGCTGACGCCGCTCGCGGACCATACTGGCCCCATTTATTCTCTGCCCGGTACCTGAAACGTCAGATCTTGAGACCGAATCCAACACTGGGAAAAAGAAGCAAAGTCTTGTCCAGCTTGTCTCTACCAACTTGCACAGTACTGTGATCATCATCCCGCCAACTCAAACCAATCCCAGCCGGGAGAAGGTAAGCGAAGTTTCCCCGACCTCAGCAATGCCTGAGCTTGACACGAACGAACTTGTAAAAATTATTGCGAGCAGAAAGCGCCTTAGAAAATTCGAAGGTGTCATGAAAAATTCCCCCAGCATCCGCCTTGAATACAACACTCACCTGCTTTGGCTACAGTCGCGACTGAAACCGCGCAGGTAGTCGCTACCACGGCAACGTCAGCTGCACACGAACCACCTGCGGTGACAGCCGCCGCTGCTGTGCAATGGGCAGGTTGCATAACCCGCTCCACTGGTGCTCGCAATATGTTCTTATGGCTTGGACTGAGGAAGCTCGTTTCGGATGATGACCTTCAGACCATGAAAGCTCCAGCACCCCTCCGACTTCATACTCTGGCACAGGCCTTGCTCTCGGATCTGCGTTCCATGCGGCTTTGAGATCTTGTCTCTTGTGACTTTCCTCAAACGCAATATAAGTGAAACCCGAGTGTTTACACAGTGAATGACAGGCGGAATAAGGTTTTCCTGTTACCGCCGACTCAGTCACATGTGATGACTTATCCCTTCTTTGGAGAGCTTCGATGGTTTTGAAAAGGCTTCCCTATGCCTTTGTACTGACGTCCCTGCTGATCAGCTGTAGTAAAAAAGATTCAGACAAGAGAGACGAGCCGCTGCCACCACCGGCTGAGCCGCGGGTCTGTAACGGACTTGCGGACGCAGCCGACGCGAATTGCGAAGGTCAGCGTCTCGAAAAACTGACGATCAAAGCGAATGGTTTGACTTTGAAAGTCGGCGGCGCCCCTCTGCTCCTGACTTTGGAAGGTACGGACCAGTCCGGTCAAACCTTTATCATTGATAATAGTCAGGCGACATGGTCGTCCTCCAGCGATCAGGTCACAGTCAGCGCCGACGGTCATGTCACCGCTCTTGGCAGTGCCAGTGACGTCGTGATCCAAGCTGCCTTGAAGGATCTGACTGCCGAATTGAAAATCACTGTGGAAGTCACCGATCCTGCTGTTCCCCGCAAAAACTGCGAAGACACGGCCGATGGTGCAACCAAGGAATTCCCAAGATTCAAGGAAGCCCTCGTCAATTTCCAAGCATCCTGCCAGCCCTATCAGGCTGTCGCGCTTTGCGATGATGGCCAATTCGTTTTCAAACCGGAAGATTCCGTCACCGAATGCCGCGTGGCTACAGTGAAGGAATTTGCCGTCAATCCCCAGGCGCTGACTCTGAAAGGCGGCGAAAGTGCAGCTGTGACTGCGGAAGCCACCGACGAGACAGGGTTCAAAGGCAGCCTGAAGTCCGCGGACCTGAGCTTCACTGTCGAAGCCGCAGCTGCCGATGAAGGCAAAGTCACTGTGAACGACGGCACGCTTGCGCTGTCGGCTGACCTTCTGGAAGACGCCAAAGTCAAGGTTCAGTATGGCGACTTCGTTCAGACGATCAGTCTCGCGAAGGTCAAGATCGAGCCGACCCGCCTCAGTTTTGAAAAGGATTCCTTTCTATTGAAAGCAGGCGACTCGCTGGATATGAAAGTCCTCGCTTTTGCCGGTGACAAGGCCGTCGCCCTCGATCCTGCGAAGCTCGTGATCGAATCGAGCGATCCGGCCAAGGTCCAGATCGAAAGCGGAGTGGCCAAGGTGCTGACTCCTGGATCGAGCGTGACCCTGACCGCGAAATATGATGCCATCACTGCCGAGACGAAACTCACGATCGAAGACGAACTGAAGTTCGTGAGCGTGGGCAGCAAGAAGGATACTCTGACCGCGGAAAAACCCTGGGTTGTGGCTGTCACTCAGCTCAAACTGGAAGGACCCGCGAAGGAAGTTCCTCGTCTGAATGCCACGACCGAAGGCTGCAGCTTCCGACTCTATCTGAGCCGCGGCCAGTGGCTGGCTGATGTCGAACTTCAGACCGCCGCAAAAGCTCTGCCCGCTTCGTGCGACACGGAAATTACCGTGGAATCCGCTGCCGGTCAAAAAGCTGTTCAGGCTGTCAGAGTTCCTGTTCGTTACATCGGCCTGACCTTCAAGGAATTCCTTCTGAAGGATGCCTCCAAACCTGATAACGTCATCGCGACCCTCGGCTATAAGCTTTCGAGCAATGTGAAAGTCACCGACGTGAGCATCACCGCCCATCGCCTGGCCGACCTTACGCCTGCCAGCTGCAAACTCTCCGCGGTTCAGAAGGAAGGCAGCATCGAAGTCCTCGCCGACATCACCGCTGATCCTAATCTTGCCACCTGCGCCGGATTTCTGAACGTGGCCTTGGATGTGGAAGGCAAGAAACAAACCATTCGTGAGCAGGTGACCGTCTCCGCCTACCGTCCTTTCTCCGAAATCTGCGCCGAGCAGGGTAACGCGGCCGTTCAGAAAACCATCAAGGCCATGGCCGATGCCCTGAGCGTTCGTAAGGACTGCGTGCTGCTCGACAAGGTTCTGCGTGAACAGAACACCAACGCACTCTATCGCAACGGCATCTTCACACTGTCGATGGCCAGCCATGAGCTGACCAACCTTGAGCCTCTGGCTCGCCTCAGCGGCCTGCGCGAACTCGTGCTGACCGATAACCCTGAACTGAGCGACCTTCGCCCCTTGGCGGCCCTGAAGAACCTTCAGCATCTGGATGTTGAGTTCACGGCCGTTCAGGACTTCAGCCCGGTTTATAAGCTGAATGCGATGCAACTCTTCTTCACCGATGCCACAGCCGTCGAATGCAAGAAGAGCGAAGTCACCAATCAACCTCTGAAAAAACTTTGCACACAGGAATAAGCACGATGTGGAATCAAAAAATTGCGGCCGGTCTTCTTCTCGCCCTCCTGGCAGGCTGTGAGGCCTCTCAGACATCTCAGGTCAAAGACGAATGGGATGCGGCCAATAATCCCGTGACCATGATGGCGAGCGAGAACGCCTTTCAAACGAAATATTCCGCGCTGCCCAAGAGCGGTCGTCCCGAGCGCGCTCCCTGGTCGGACAACTACTGGCCGACCTATCAGGGCGGCGTCGCCCATCGGTGGAACTGGGAAAAGACCGATGAACTGGACCGTCTGGAAGCCAGATCCTCGGATCGCCTGTATCGTGGCCAGCTGGATGACAACGCGGATCTGCAGAAGCTGAGAAGCGAAGTCTATGGCTATTCCACCTATTCCAAAGATCAGCTGATGGCCATGTCCGAAGAGGAACGCCAGGCTGTGATCCGCAGCCTTTCACCTGCGGAAAAATACGATATCTATCGCGGTGACTTTGAATACACCACGGTGCAAGCCGAGCGCGCCCGCACCGGGATTCTGCAGACGCTGCGGGACAATCCGGATTACAAGGAAGGCAAGACCATCGAAACCTGGTTCGGCATCTGCCACGCCTGGGCCCCCGCGACGATCCTTTTCAAGGAGCCGAATGCGCTGACGGTGGAAAGCAAGGATCAGATCAAGGTCGAATTCGGCGCTTCGGATGTGAAAGCTCTGCTCTCGCATATGATTGACGTCGATAATGATCAGACTCGCTTCAATACCTTCATGGGTACCCGCTGCAATAGCGATATCAGCCAGAACAATGTGAGCCGTCTGGATAAGGGCGTCTTCGGCGGTCTGGAGTCCAAAAACAATGAAACCGTGGAGAAGGCCATCGAGGCACTCTTCAACGAAACCAGCATCGACGTTGCTGTGAAGATGGGATTGGTTCCTTATATTCTTGCTTATGCGGATACGCCTGAGTATGCCCAGAAGCGTTTCAACGAAGTCAGCGCGAGCCTGCGTCGTTACGCAAATCGCAATCTGATCGAAGATTTCAATGCTGCGGTGGGCAGAGCGCCTAAAATCCTGGCGCTGGCGGGAACCGATAAGCTGACGCCCGCCGAACGTCTGGAAGGGATCCGAGAATCCTTCCGCACCAAAGGCTGCAGCGACACCAACGCCGGTGCCTTCCACCTTGTCCTGACGAACATCGTGGGTATCCAGAAACAAAGCTTCGTCGCGGACATCACCCGCGATCGCGAAGTCTGGAACCAGGCGGCTGCCGCGTATACGTCGAAGGAAGTCGCGACCTATGAAGGCGACAAGATTTCGCCGACCGCAGCCCCCGGCACGGTCAAGGAAGTGGAAATCGCGACCACCTTCTATTACACAGGGGAAATGGCTCCCGCCTGGGAACCCTTTGGCAACGGCAACCAGCTCGATCGCCGTTACCACCTGCCTCTGAACTACCGCTATAAGCTTGAGCTGGACGTCAATGGCAACATCATAGGGGGAAGCTGGCTTTCGGACTCACGGCCGGACTTTCTTTGGGGAGCAGGCAACCTGGTCTTCAGTCCTGAATTTTCAGACCTGAAGCGCCTTTACTACAAAGCCATCCAAAAACGCTAAGAGGGTGTTGAGTCTTCGTGAACGGCGTCTGCCTTCGGGCGGCGCCGTTTTTTTATGGTAATATCAATCGAAAACCAACGCAGCACCTTCAACAGCAGAGGCCAGCCATGCATTCGGAAGTCGATTCATTCATACGAAAGGCGAAACAGTGGAAGGAAGAAATCGAAACGCTGCGCGCGATCGTTCTGAGCGCAAAGCTGGACGAGGACTTTAAGTGGAGCAAACCCTGCTACACCCATGAAGCTCGGAATATCGCCATAATCCAGCCCTTCAATGGCTGCCTGGGTTTCATGTTCTTTAAGGGTGAACTGCTGAAGGATCCGAAAGGCGTTCTGAAAGACAACGGTCCGAACTCCCAGTCCGCCCGCCGGATGGAGTTCACCTCGTCTGCCGAGATCACGCGCCTGAAAGCGACGATCAGGGCCTACATCAAGGAAGCGGTAGCCATCGAGGAATCAGGGCAGAAGGTCGCGGTCAAGAAAAACCCTGAACCCGTACCGGAGGAGCTCAAGGAGTTTTTCAAAAAGAAGCCCGCTTTGAAAAAGGCCTTTGAAGCTCTGACTCCGGGTCGGCAGAGGGCTTATATCCTGCATTTTTCCAGCGCGAAGCAGTCCGAAACGCGCCGCTCCCGCATCGAAAAATGTATGGCCCTTATCCTGGAAGGTAAGGGACTGAACGATCGCTAGCCGCGAAGGACCGCCTGCCTCTGGGAGCGGCTGGACATCCATTTCTTATAAAGCCAGCGTCCCACGGCGATGGCGGCAAGTCCTTTGAGGCCTCCGCCAACACCACGGTTCCGGGAATAAGCAGGAGCGGATCGGCCGAATAGATTCCATAAATTCATGTCAATGTCCTCCGTTGCAAGATTCCATGTCCCATAAAGAGTCTTGCAGGATCAGTACCAAAGAACCTCTTCCCATCACGCAATCTGCCACATTGGATAGCCCGACAGCCATTTTACATAGAGTCGCGTCGCAGTGGGATCATCCCGCACCACCAGCCCCTGGGCGGCGAGTTCAATCACCTCAAAACCCTGCATTTCATGGGGATCGAGTGCCGCTGCGACCTTGTCCTGCAGAATCAAAAGACTCTGCTCACGCTTTCCATCAAAGAGAGCCTTCCGCATGCCTTCATAACGGGTTGCCAGCACAATCGCGCGGCCGTAAAGATCATATTCCTTGGCGCCCGCCTCCGGGTAAAATCCGGTTATGGTATCCCACGCGATACCGATGCCACAGGCCACCTTTTCCTGAAACTTCATGGTCTGAACCACCTCGGCCAGAACATCGGCAAAACGCTGGGCCAGCACTACAGCTTCCCGTGCAGGATTCGGACTGAGGGCCGCGAAGGGGTAGCCGACCGAACAGAGAAAGCCGTCCCCCATTTCCTTGATGCGATAGGCGCGCGACTTCAATCCACTGCCGTCATAGCCCTCCAGCATCATCTCGTTGCAGCGCGCGAACACTTCGCGAAACAGCATGCGGGCGCTTTTGTCTTTGAGTTTGGAGCTGCCGATAATATCAAAGCTGATCACCAAAGCCTGATCGGGATGAGTGGGCATGGTGTCCTCAAGATGTTCCCCCTTCCTGACCCGTTCCAACTGATGGGGATAAATCATCTTGCGCATTTCGGCAAAAGCGTGTTCATTTTCCCGCTGAAAACTCAGCTCGCTCGTCCGCATCTTCTGTCCCATCGCAAAGCTGAAGGTGGCGATTTCAAAAGAAATCGCTATGGGAGCGGCCCATTCCAAAATCGGCGCGTGTTCCATGAAGGCCGGCAGCGAGCTGATGATCACGCCGAGGCAAAGTCCCGCCCACCCAAGGAGCATGGGATAGGCGGATCGGTCTCCCATTCGCGCCGCCTTTACTGCAAGAATGAAACAGAGCAGGAAGGAGCCCGGAATCATCGCATAATAAAGGTAAATCGAACGCTCCATGCCGAGGAGCATTGTTGCCAGAAGAAGAAGACTGATGACGATCATGCAGCGGCTCAGCTGATAGAGCCTGGGAAAATATTCACGGGCCTGCAGCACACGGAAGGAAAACAGAATGGTCGCGACATGGATGGCTTCCACGGACATATGAAACGAGAGAATCATGAAGGTATTGTACCAGAACAAGCCGCTGGCAAGGTTGAACCAGTAAAGAGCCGCCAGCGTGTAAAGACCATAGTAAAAAAGATAGGACTTGCGAAAGAGAAGCAGGAGCCCGATGTTATAGATCGACATGATCCCGATCACGCCATTCACAATTCCCAGAAAGAACAGATCCTCTTGCGTTTTCCGCTCCAGATCCTGTGGTTTGAACAACCTGAGATCAAGATTGCTGGCGGTCGCAAAAGGGCCTGTCCGACACTTGAGAAGCAGCTGCTTTCCATAAAGGGATGGGTCCACGACAAAGGTCGCGAAACGATGTTCCCGCAGAGGCACAGGGCGCAGGTTGGAATGCTCCAGAACAAAAAGCTGAAAGGTATATTCCGTTCCGTCCACACCCCCCATGCGAAAGGGCAGGTGCAGCAGGTAACCCTCGGCATCACCCTGGGGAGCTTCGAAAGAAACATAATAATCCCGCTGAGGCCGGGCTAAAAACCCGGCGCCATTCGAGGTCTTATGCCAGTTGAGAGCGCTGGATTTCTCTGCAAAATCCTCGTGGGTCAAGGTCCCGGCCGGCACGTCCAGCATGTTCACATCGGTAATGGGGCTTTGCGCCCATACGCTCACGCTGTTCAAAAAAAGCAAGAGGCCAAGCAAGTATCGCAAGCACTCACCCCTTATACGAGTGATAGTATGGTGATCCAACGGGAACTGGAACATCCAGTTTATCATGATTTTCACCTGCTCAATAATCTGGAGGATACGCCCTATGACAAAGCCTATGATGCGCGCTCCAGCTCTGGCCAAACGAGCGTTCTCAGGCGCACGTTTGCAAAGACTTCATCTTGCCATGCAGCGTTATGTGGATTCCGGTGAACTGCCTGGTCTTGTTCTGCTCGTCTCGCATCGGGACAGGATCCATGTGGAGGCTCTGGGAACCTTTGGATTTCAAAACCCCACCGCCATGCAACCAAATACCCTGTTTCGCCTCGCGTCCATGAGCAAGCCGGTCACAGCTGTGGCCGCCATGATTCTGATCGAGGAATGCCGCCTTCGACTGGATGATCCTGTGGAGGACTGGCTTCCCGAGCTGAAAGATCGGAAGGTTTTAAAGAATCTGGACGGGCCTTTGGAAGACACGGTCCCCGCAAAGCGTTCGATTACCGTGCGTGATCTTCTCAGCTTTCGATCGGGCTATGGCGAGGTCGGCTTTCTTTCCCCGATGTCGCCCCTTCAGATCGCGATGGTGAAAGCTCAGCTCCCCCTCAGCGTCTGGCCCTTCCAGGGGAGCGCGGATGAATTCATGCGCAAGCTAGGGGATCTTCCGCTCGCCTTTCAGCCTGGGGAGCGTTGGATGTATCAGATGGGAGCTGAAATTCTCGGCGTTCTGATCGCTCGCGTTTCTGGTATGCCCCTGAGCCGTTTTCTGCAGGAAAGGATCTTCGGGCCGATGGGAATGAAGGACACGGCCTTCCATGTTCCCGAAGCGAAGCGCCATCGTCTGCCCTTCTGCTATGGTTCGAATTTTCCCGGCACGGACCTCATTCTGCTGGATGACCCTGATCACAGTCAGTATGCAGAGCCGCCGGTCTTTGAATCAGGCGGGGGCGGGCTTGTCTCGACTGTCGATGATATGCTGGCCTTCGGTCATATGTTGCTCAAGAAGAGTAAATATGGGCATGAGCGCATTCTTTCGCGATCGGCGATTGAACTCATGACGACCGATCAGATCACACCGGAGCAGAAAGCCCTCTCGCCTTTCTTTCCCAATTTCTGGGATATTCGCGGTTGGGGTCTTGGGCTTTCCATCGTCACGCAGCGCAGGGATCTTGCCGATAACCCGGGACGCCTGGGATGGGATGGAGCCTTCGGCACATCCTGGTCCGTCGATCCCAAAGAGGAACTTGTCGGAGTTTTGATGACGCAAAGACGACCTTCCCGACTCGACATTCCCCCTGTGATTCGTGACTTTTGGACGTCCGTTTATCAGCTGATCGACGACTAGTGTTCAGCTGGTCGCGACGCAGCTCCTGATATGGGAGCTGCGATACTCGCGACCAGGTGCTCGGCAATCGAAGGATTGGAGGCCCAGTGACCATGCGCATAGCTGGCGAGAATACGCCCGCGCGCATACCCTTCCTGAATCACCGCGCCCTGTCTTTTGCCACGAAGGCGCCAGACGGTTGGAATTTTTTCATCCTCCTCCAGCAGCGAATAACGGAACTGATGCGCACGAAAACGAAGGCCTGCCGGTCCGAGTATGGTCGCCGCATCCTGCTCGACCTCGGTGTATCCGAGCGCCTGGAGTTTCGGCTGCATGATGGCCCTGGCCGGCAGAAGTCCGAGCATCGGATACTCATGACCTTCCAGCGTTTGAATGCTGCGGCAGAGATACATGAGCCCGCCGCATTCGGCGAAAAGTGTTCCGCCTTCTTCCACGAAGTTCCGCAGCGAATCGCGCATGCTGCTTTGCTCAGAAAGCGCAGCGGCATGCAGTTCGGGGTATCCCCCGCCGATGATCACAGCCTGAATATCGTGCGGCAGCTCACGATCTTTGAGCGGCGAAAAATAAACCAGCTCGGCCCCGGCTTTCTGCAGAAGCTGAAGATTATGACTGTAATAAAAGTGAAAGGCCTCGTCATAGGCGACTGCAATGCGGCAGCGCGTTTTTTCGGGAAGGTTGACACTTGTGGGTGCAGCTTCCAATGCCGGAGCGGCCGTCGCCAGTTCCCAGAGTTTATCCAGATCCAGCCATTCCTGAGCGAGGCTGGTCCAGGTTTGAATGCGCGCCTCATCAAAAACATCCGAAAGCGCGGCATGCAAACCCAAATGCCTTTCCGGAATGGCGAGCGCCGGATCCTTCGGCAGACCACCGAGCAGTTCATCACCACAGGCTTTTTTCAGAAGTTCAAGATGTCCCTTCGAACCCACGCGATTGGCCAAAAGCCCGACTGTTTTTACCTCTGGATCAAAGTTTTTCAATCCCAAATAAAGCGGCAGTATCGTCCGCGCCACACCTTTGGCATCCAAAGCGCAGACGACGGGAGCCTTTAAAATACGGGAAATTTCGGCTGTCGAACCCACATCACGGGTGGGCTCAGCCCCATCGAAAAGCCCCATGACGCCTTCAATCAAAGCAATATCGGCTTCGACCGTGGCATCGACAAAGGTCTGCAGGACGGCCTCGCGTCCCATCATCCAGCTATCAAGATTCTGCGGTTCCCGTCCACTTGCGCGCTTATGCCAAGTGGGATCCAGATAATCCGGTCCACATTTGAAACACTGGACCCGCAAACCACGGGCGCGAAAGGCCAGAGCCAGAAGCGCAACGAGAGTCGTCTTGCCCACCCCACTGCCACCGCCGGCAATCACAAGTCGCGGAATGGAATGCATCAGAAATCCACTCCCACCAAAGCCTTCTGGCCCTGATCAAAGGGATGTTTCACCTTATTCATTTCAGTGACACAGTCAGCCGCATCCATCAGTCCCTGCGGCGCATGACGACCGGTCAGTACCACACTCGTGCCGGCAGGTCGCGACGCGAGCGTTTCCAGCACCTCATCCAGCGTGAGCCAGTTATAGTGTATCGCATAGGTGATCTCATCAAGTATCACCACCTGATGCGCGCCCCCCTGGATCAACTCCCGACTTTTTTCCCAGGCTTTTCGTGCTGCTTGCTGATCGCGCGTCAGGTCTTCACTTTCCCAGGTAAAACCTTCGCCCATCACATGAAAATCAAGTCCTTCCGTCCGAGCAGCCTGATGCCTTTCGCCAGTCATCCATTTGCCTTTGATGAACTGCACGACGCCCACGCGATGACCGCGTCCCAGGGCTCGAAAGGCAAGACCCAGAGCGGCCGTGGTCTTGCCCTTGCCCTGGCCGGTATAAACCAAAATCTGTCCCATACTCATCCTTATTGCCAAAGCGCGGCACTGTTTTCATATTCACGCGGCAGTTCCGCCAGCAAAGGCTCGATACCGCGACGCAGGGATTCTCCGATCAAACAGATGCCGGGTCGATTGTCACAATGATCCTCGACCGCCTGCGGCAGATCTCGAAGATCAGAGCGTATAATCGCCTGATCGGACCGCAGCGCGGATTGAATATAAGCCGCCGGTGTTGTCGGTGACCAGCCTTCCTGCAGAAGATCGCGCAGAAGTTCCCGGAGGCCATGTCGCGGCATATAGATCGCGAGAGTCTCAGCGGGATTGCGCGTCATCCCGTGTGAACTCCAGGTCATTAGCCGCAGGGATGTGGACTGTCCCTTGCGGGTCAAAGGCCAGTTGCCCGCCGCGGCCGCGGCCAGAGCCGCGGTAATGCCAGGCACCACGCTATAGGCAACGCCGGCTTCATCGAGCTTTTGCATTTCCTCGGCCGCACGTCCGAAGATCAAAGGATCCCCCGACTTCAAGCGAACGATCTGGGCCCCGGCCTTCGCGGCTTCCAGAATCCTGTCATGCAGAATCGGATGCTGCCCGCCGCGGGATTTTGCGCGATAGCCGATCGACAGCAGTTCACAGTCCTTTTTCACCAGAGCCAGGACTTCCGCTTCCACCAGATGATCATAGGCCACCATATCAGCTGTTCGGAGCAGACGTTCCGCGCGCAGAGTGAGAAGATCCAAAGGTCCAGGACCTGCTCCAACGAAATAAACCCAGCCCTGCTGCCCGTTCATGTCCGTGTTTCCTCGGCCTTGGCCTTTCTGTATCCATGGGAAAAATCCGCGGCATAGAGCCGGGATTCTGCAAAATCCGTGGCCCCGAGCACGCGGCCGATGATGATGATCGAGTGGCTCGTGAGCTTTGCCTCGGTGACCTTGGCGGAAATATCTTCGAGCGTGCCCCTAAGGATCAGCTGATCGGGCCAGGACGCTTTATAAACGATGGCCACGGGGCAGTCATCCCCCAGGAGCGGCCGCAGCTGTCGCGTGATTTTTTTGATCATGGCCACACTGAGAAAAAGTACCAGCGTGGACTTATGCTGCGCGAGGGACACAAGGTCCTCGCCCTCCGGCATCGGCGTTCGCCCTTCACAGCGCGAGATGATGATGGTCTGGGATAATTCCGGAAGAGTGAGTTCCTGCGATAAGGCAGCGGCAGCAGCGGAGTAGGATGAAACGCCCGGCACGACCTGATAAGGAATGGCGAGGGCATCGAGGCGCCGCATCTGCTCGGCGGTGGAACCATATATCATGGGATCGCCGGTGTGTACGCGCGCGATATCCTGGCCTTGGTCATGGGCCGCTTTCATGTGGCCGATGATTTCGTCCAGATGCATGCTCGATGTATCGGCAATGAAAGCACCAGGGGCTGTATCCTGCAAAAGTTCACGCGGCACGAGCGAACCCGTATAAAGCACCACGGGGCAGGTTTGAATCAACTTACGACCTTTGACGGTAATCAAATCCGGGTCACCGGGTCCGGCGCCGATAATATAAACAGTCACAGCTTCACCTCATGAGCAACGTAGAATGGTATCGCGAACGATTTCCCAGATACCGCGGGGGACATGCCGCAGCCAGTCGGCGCGCACCACGCCGTTGACAGGTTCCGGGCAGTATTGAAGGCAAAGGCGCCAGAGTCTTTCACTCACCGATCCATTGCGGAAGATCAGAAAGGTATCGACCATGAGCTGCGGCAGAGCTTCGCCTTCCACATCGAGTTCGAGTCTTACGCCTTCGATCTGAAAATCACCGCGCTTGCGCAGCTTGATATAAGGCTGCGCCAGGACATTTCTTTCGGGCGGTTCCTCCAGGCCGTAACGGGTGAAGTCACAGGGTTCTTTGGTGTCCCCCACCAGATAAATATCATCACCCGTTACGGCAATGATGGCTCCGACGAGCCGGCCGACTTGAGCCATGGTCTTTGCACCTCGGAAAGGGGAACAGTCAAGGAATGGCCCGGCGTCTGACCAGGGCGCACTTCGCTGCTGTCCAAATCATATTTATTGCGATAACCACGCGGGGTGATCATCAGGCCTTCATAGCGATAGGTTTGCGTGGAACCGACCAGCACCGTCGTGAGCATGCCGATTTCAAAATCGAGCATGCTGTTCAGGTCGGTGTGCACCACCTCCTGGCGGAAACGGTAGGCGCTTTTCACAAGGGCCACCGGAGTCTCCGGAGCGCGGTGTTCCAAAAGGATTTCACGGGCGCGGGCAATCTGTCTTTGACGGCGACCGCTGGCGGGATTGTAAAAGCCGATCACAAAGTCGGCGGCGGCGGCGTGTTGAATTCTTTTTTCGATAAGCTCCCAGGGCGTTAAAAGATCGCTCAAGGAAATCATACAGGCGTCATGTCCAAGGGGAGCTCCGACCAATGAAGCGCAGGCATTCAGGGCGGTGATGCCCGGAATCAGGGCGACCTCAGGGGATTCCCCCTGTTTCCAGCCGATTTCCTTCAGCACTTCCAAAACAAGGCAGCCCATTCCATAGACGCCCGAATCCCCGGATGAAATCACCGCGACCTTGCGTCCGGACCGCGCGGCATCCACGGCTGCCCGGGCGCGACCGATTTCCTCGGTCATGCCAGTGCGGATCTTGTCTTTGCCCTTGATGAGTTTTCGCACCAGGGTCATATAGGTTTGATAACCGACCACCAGCTCCGCCTCTTCCAGCGCGGCCAAAGCTCGCGGCGCAATCAGATCATGCGCGCCGGGTCCGATGCCGATGATCCAGAGTTTACCGTGTCCGTTCATGGTTGGGGTGTTCCCGTATTCACTCATGCCTGGACTCCTTCTCGCGAAGCAAACGGCTGCCGCGCGATGGCGATCGTCATCTTCTGCTTAATGCCTTCTTCGCCGTATTTCTGTTTCGGAACCAAAAGTTCGGAAGCACCCGATGCCAAAAGACAGGAGGCTTCCGAAACCGAACGCGTTCCCACATGCTCTTTCACTTTATCGGATGGATTCTGTATCGACATCACCCGGTCGAGGTCCTCGGCTTCATAGCACTGCAGCGGTTTTTTAAAATCCGCACACAGCCGCAAAAGACCTGTTTCGTTACCTTTCACGGCTGCACTGGTAAATCCTGCGATGGATTTTACGGACAGACGGAATTCGCGCAGAACGTGCTGAAGGCCACGCAGCAAAAGTTCATAGGGCGTATCGCGATCACAGCCGATACCAATCCAGAGCGTCGGGGGACGGTAGACGAGACCCTTTTCATAAATCTCGGGATAAAGATGCGGAATATCCCGATCGGAAACCACCAGGATCTTTTCCCAGGGTTCGGGATTCACGGTCTCAATATGCGTCGTATAGCTGACGCCGGGCGGCCAGGCTTTTTTCAAAGGCCAGAAGTCGGGCTGACCGCATTCCTGCACGATCAAAACCGGGCGTTCATTCACGACCGCCGCGCAGCCTGTTGTGACATTATGCTCCTGATCTTCCAGCACCCAGCCGAGTTCACGGCCGAGGATATCCACAGTCAATGTCCCCTGCACGTCCGATGCGGTCGTGATCACAGGCTGACAGTTCAAGGCGCTTGCTATTCGCAGGGTCTCCCGATTGCCACCGCCCACATGCCCGGACAGAAGGCAGATCGCAAACTGTCCCGCATCATCGATGCAGACGACGGCCGGGTCCTGCTTTTTATCCTTCAAAAGAGGGGCGATCATGCGAACGACGGCCCCGACGCTGATGATGAAGACATGCGTTTCATAGGCATGAAACACCTCGTCCAGAAGGGGACCCAAGGGCAGTTTCACGGGAACGACATTCTCGCGCGCGTCCTGGGAAATTTTCTGCGAAACGAACAGCGTGCTGTCGGGAAACGCCGCCTGCAGTTTTTGGGCGAGCGTGAATCCGTGGCGCGTGATCGCATGAATCGCGAGTTTCTTTTTAGGGAGCATGCATGGCCTCCAGCTGGGATTTCGGAGCATCCCCGCGCAGAACACCGTTCCGATGCTTCTTGGTCACGACCACCATGGAAAAATAAACGCAGCGGTCGTTGCGGATGCGGCGCAGATCATGCACGATTCTTTGTTCATCGGTGGTCGCACGCTCCACGTAAACGGAAGCGTCGAGAAGATTCTCCTCCTCCAGCACCTGAACGATCTGGGGCATGATGCTCGATACTTTCATGAGCACCACCGAATCAAAGCTCCGCAGAATGTTGCGAAGGTCCTCGATCCCGTAGGTTGCAGGTATGACCGCAAGCCGTTCCTGCCCATCCACCAAAGGCCGGCCTGCAACGTTGGGAACGGCATTGATCGAGCTGACGCCCGGGACCATTTCCACGACAAGACCGGGAATATCCTCTTTCAGCGATTCAAAGACATAGATAAACGTGCTGAAAACAAAGGGATCACCCTGCGTGACGAAGCCGACATCAAGACCAGCCTCAAGCTTTTCACGAATCGCAGCAAAGGCCTTGGTCCAGGCGGGAACCAGAATCTCAGGATCCCGGCTCATGGGAAATTCGAGGAAAAGATGCTCCTGACCCGTACCAACCGGCAGGTGCTCCTTGATAATCCGATAGGCCAGGGACGGTGTCCAGGCATTGGGCCGCGGAATGGCCAGAACAGGCAGGGTCTCCAGATGCCGGAGAGCCCGCAGCGTGATCAGATCGCTGGCACCTGGCCCAAGGCCGATGCCGATGAGTTTGCCTGTTGTCATGGTCTTTCCTTGCAGAGTGAGAATATATGGATGGGATTCAAGGCTTCATAGCGGTGATACTTGCCGGCGAGCAGGGAACTGCGGGCGATCTGCACGAGGTTCACATCGTAGCTGAGTCCAAGTCCATTGAGCGTGCTCACCGTTTGCCCGACATTTTCCATGGTCACAGCATTGATGACCAGGCGACCACCGGGATTGAGTCTTTGCCAGACGATCTGGATCAAAGCATCGAGTTTACCCTTGGATCCGCCGATAAAAACGGCGTCCGGATTATCGAGGCCTTCCAGCGCGTCAGGCGCTTCGCCGGCAATCAAACGCACATTATCCGCGCCATGTTTCAAAATATTGTCCGTGCAGTAGCCCTGGCTTTCCGCTTCGCATTCAATCGCGAAAACCCGGCCTTCACTCGCAATGCGGGCCGCTTCCAATGAAACAGAACCCGACCCTGCACCGATGTCCCAGACCACATCCTCGGCATGCAGCTGAAGCGCTGCAAGGGACAGAACACGGATTTCGCGCTTGGTGATCAAACCCAGCTTGGGCATGCGGCGGGCATAGGCCTCTTCCGGCTCGGAATGAAAGGCAGGCGGACAACGCCACGACGCTGTGCGGGTCAGTATCAGAACATTCAGCGGTGACACGTCGGTCAGCTGACTCAGGCCAGGAAGATCCAGATGCCGAATGCGCTCCTCGGTACTGCCGAGATTTTCGCAGAGGATCGCGTCCCATTGCGTATCGCTATATTCCATAAGATGGAGCGCCACGCGAACCGGAGAGTTGTCCGCATCGGTGAGCAGAGCCACCTTTCTGAGGCGGCGCATCTTTTGGCAAAGCCCTTCGATCGTGCGTCCATGAACGGAAAGACAGCTCGCGTCCGACCAGGAAAGACCCGCGGCGGCAAAGGCCAGCTGCATCGAACTCGGCTGCGGGATGAAGCCGCAAAATTCCGCGCCGAATATTTTCACGGCGAGGCTACCGACGCCGTAAAAAAGGGGATCACCCGAAGCCAGAATCACGATGTTATGATCACCTGATTCATCCCGCAGGCTTTCCAAAGCATCCTTGACCCGTTTGCCAAGGACCACGCGGCGTCCGGGATAATCATTGAAAAAGTCGAGCTGGCGTTGACCGCCCACCAGAATCTGCGACTGCCTGATACAATTATACGCGCGACTCGAAAGGCCAAGGCAGCCGTCCTCGCCAATTCCGATCACGATCACCGCCGGCTGCCGCATCATGCCTCCACAGCAAGAGCAAAAAGTGCATGAAGAATGGCCACAGCAATCGTACTGCCGCCCTTGCGTCCCCGTGCCGCCAGCCAGGGTACCTGACTTTGCGCCAGAAGATCCTTCGATTCCGCGGCTGAAACAAAGCCCACAGGAACACCGATGATCAAGGCTGGACGCACATCCTCATCGGCGATCAAACGCAGGACTTCCAGAAGAGCCGTCGGCGCGTTGCCAATCGCAATGATCGAGCCTTCGAGCTTGCCCATCATGTGAAGTTTCCGCATGGATTCGATGGCCCGGGTGGTATTGAGTTCCTTGGCGCGGGCGATCACATCGGGATCGGAGATACTGCAGTAGGTCTGGCAGCCGAAGTGCTGCAGGCGCTCCTGATTCAAACCCGCGGCGATCATCTGCACGTCCAGAACCAGGGGACAGCCCCGGCGCAGCGCGCGGATGCCGGAATTCACAGCATCGGGATGAAAGGCCATGAGGTCTTTGAATTCAAAATCCGCGGTGGAATGAATCACCCGGCGCACAATCTGCCATTCCGAAGGCGGGAACTCGTGAGGGCCGACTTCGCTGTCGATGATGGCAAAGCTGTCCGTTTCAATTCGACGACCTTGCTCGGTCATCTGCCGCATATCGCTCATGGCGTTTCCTTTCGCAGTTCATCGAAACCAAGGGTTTTCCCATCGAAATCCACCATCGTGACTTCGATCCAGAGTTTATCGCGCGCAAACTTTTCGCAGACATTGCGGGTGCGCGTACAGATCATGCTCGGCATTTTTTCCAGTTCATGCGCCTGGCAAATCTCGAGGACATGCCGCGCGGTGTTCGCGCCGCGGATCTGCTCCTGAACATCCAGGGGACTGCCGTGCTCAGCCGCAATCGAGGCGAGCAGCTCCATATTCACTTCCGAAGCCGAGGCATGGGTCATCATGCGACCATCAGCCATCTTCGAAAGTTTGCCCATCATGCCGACGATATGAACGCCTTCCATGCCGCAACGCACGGAATTGCGCAGGGCTATGCCCACGTAATCCCCGACCTGGATGAAGCAGCATTCGGGAAGATGCGGAAGGAGTCGCATCGCATACTGCTCGGAGCGGCCGCCGGTCGTAAAAACCAGCTGCTTTTGCCCTTCCGCCTGGGCCAGCTGGATGGCCTGCACGATACTGGCAATGAAGGCGCTTGTGGAATACGGCAGCACGATCCCAGTCGTCCCGAGGATCGAAATACCCCCGAGCAGACCGAGTCGCGCGTTCAAGGTTTTCTTCGCGCGTTCTTCCCCATCGGGACACGAGATTTCAATATCCGCGCCCCGATAAATACTGTCATCCAGTTCAAGCCGCACCATCTCGGCAATGTTCTGCCTTGGAACGGGATTGATGGCCGAAGTGCCGACCTCAAGTCCCAGTCCTGGTTTGGTCACGCGCGCTATGCCCACGCCACCGTAAATATTCAAGGCTTTGTCATGATGCAGGCGCACGCGGGCGATGATCTCGGCCCCGTGCGTGCAATCAGGATCGTCGCCGCCGTCTTTGATGATGCTGGTCAAAGCGAAACCATCATCCCACTGACAGCGGTTCAGCGCAAAACGCACCGTCTGACGATTCGGCAGAATGCTTTCAATCTCCTGAAGCGGGATGCCTCGCAGAAAGAACTGACTGGCCGCACGAGCGGCCGCCGCGGCACAGGCGCCGGTGGTGAAACCGCTGCGGAGGGGTTTGTCACCGGTCTGCTTTTGCATCACTCAGGTCCTGATTCCGATAGAAAATTTCGCTCTGAAGCTGATCATCACTGACCCCCAGCTCGCGAAGATATCCAAACACGCGATCCACGCGCTGGCCTTCACCCGCCGCTATAAAACGCGAGGTCAGATTCACCGCGTGAAAATCATTCAAGGGATCCTCACGCATCGACCTTACGTAAACTTTCATCTGGGTCTGCGCGAGGCACTCACGGACCATGGCATCGGTGACCAGGCCCCCTGGAGCGTCCTGATACCAGAGCAGCTCCACTTCATAATTTCGCGGAACACTGGCCAGATATCCCAGGATCCCCGTGATCCCGCTGCCAAAGGCGGCCGCGATCACCTTTTTTTCCTGCGCACCCTCGGGCCAGTGAAAACGGCCCCAGGGACCGGAAAAACGCAGAGTATCGCCAGGCTCCAGCGACGCGAGATAGCGCGAAGCCACACCGTCTGGAGTCGGAGCGACGGCCAGGAAGAATTGTCCCGACTCCGGCTTCACTGCGAAAAGGCTGTAGGCGCGTTTGATGATTTTGCCTTCCGCATTTTCAAGGCCGGTGTGAATGATGATATATTTCCCACCCTTGAGCACAAGCTCGGGATGCCCGTCCAATTCAAAGGCCAGAATCGCACCATGTTCGGCCGCTGCCACCTTCGCGAGAACCTTCGCTTGTCTCATTTCTGCCATGATCGCTCCTCAGTCCGCTGGGTAAATGACGTGCATGTGATCATGCACCTGCTCCAGATCTTCAAAGAACTGTGAGGTATAGTGATAAAGGTTCGAAAGATCGCTTTCTATTTTTTTATTCAGCACAGCCAGCGTCTGCACATAAGCGCGCTCGGGATCGTCGCTTTTCATCTGACTCAAACGATCTTCCAGATCGGTCCGCGCCAGTTCAAAGGCGTAACCCAAAGTTCTGAGGTCATTGGCCTGGCTCAGCATCTTAAGAGGCCCTGGTTTTTCCCCAGCTTCGCCGAGTTCCGCCAGTTCATGCTCGATCAGAGCCGGATCCTGCACTCCCAGAATACGCATCATTCCCAGACGTAAAGCCGCAATTTCGTGACAAGCCATGGAATACTCCTTATAGAATGGAATCAATCCGCTCACTGAGCAGCTGATCCTTTTGCAGATGCTGCGCGACCAAAGCCGGCACATCCTCTTTTTGAAAATTGCGATACCAGATCCCATCGGGATAAACCGCAACCGTGGGGCCTTCACCGCAGCGTCCGAGGCAGCTCGTACGCGTCACGCGGTATTCGCGATGCAAAGAAAGTTTTCGCAGTTCGCGCTGCATGGTTTCGGCGATGACCGTTGATCCTTTGTTATTGCAATCGTGATTGGTGCAGACCAGCACATGTTTTTTCAGGGGCGCATGCGCATGCTGATGCGGCTTGCCCTGCTGATGCGTGGCCTGATGCCGAACGCTCCACAGAAGGCTTTTCATGCCGCCCACCTGTTCCTGCAGAGCCCCGAGCGGAACCCGATACTGACAGCTGACGCAGGGCAAAGCATAGCGCGGCGTGCCGCGGGCATCGGCGATTCTATCCTCGACCGCTTCGCAAAGGGCTGTGGTCACTCCCAAAGGCCCCACGCGTTCGCCGCGGATCCAGGGATGCTGAGCGACGAAGGTATCGAACATCTGGCCGATGCGCGTCGCCAGGACTCCGGGAAAAAGGAGATAGGGTACCATCAAAATACCCTTGGGTTTCAAACGGGCGAGGCGCTGCAGGACTTCATCCAAGCGCGGCCAGGTGATGCCGACGAAGGCTATTTCCAGCTGACGCATGCCGGCGCTTTCCGCCAGCACGCGAGCGATCTGATAAAGCTGGCTGTTCGCATCGGGATCACTGGCGCCACGCCCCACCACCAGCAGCGTCCATTCCTTGGGATCGAATCCCGCGCAGCACTCGATTTGCTGCTGCAGGGCCTGAACCAGAGCCGCATGCAGACCCAGCGCGGGCGTGACGGTCAGTCGATGCTGCGGAAATTCCTGACGCAAACTTGTGATGGCCAGCGGTATATCATTCTTCACATGAGCAGCAGGCAGAAGACTCAGAGGGACCACCACGATGTCATCATTCTGTGCGGCCTGCTCGCGCAGAACCTCACCGATGAAAGGTGGGCTCAATTCCAAAAATGCGTGCGCAAAGCTCCGCCCTGGATGTCGCGACCTGTAAAGATCCATCCACTGCAAAAAGGCGGCTTCGGCTTCAGCATCGCGACTTCCGTGTCCAACAATCACGGTCGCAAAGCTCATAACCACAGCTCCCCAGTCCCGAAATCAGGCTGTCCGTTCCACTGCTTCTGTATGATAGATAAGGCAAGATCGCGCTTGTCGAACAAGCTCCTGCCAAAACCTCCCAGACCCCGAGGACGTTTTGAATTTGTGCACTTTGGGCAGGTTTCCTGGCTTGTCGTGAAGCCGGCAGTTACTCCGGCGCCGCCCCCTCCTTCCCCAGTCAACTGAGTGGCATTGGTGGCGTCTAACGACTTACAGTGGCGGGACCGCGACGGTCTTTCACCGTCTTCCCTTCTCTTCCTTGCGGAAACCCAAAGCTATGCGACTATACGCATGGCGTTTATTTCACCGGCCTTCATTCTTGTCAATTCCTTTCTCCTCCGCAAAAATCATTCAGCTCGGTTCGACTCACCCCCGAGGGTTGCTGGTTGGTATTCCTAGGGGAGTTGAATAAAGAAAACAAGCAGCCGTTGTCTTTGCATAGGCATTTCGTTCCTGCAACCTTGTGGTAGGAGCAGGGAATTTTCATACCGGAAGGAAGCGCAAAACCTGAGCACATGGATCACGGAAGGACTGGATTGAAAGCCTCAAATCCCGTTTTCTAAGCAGCATGTCCCTCACATCCAATGCAAAGAGGAGCGAGTATGTTGTCTCACGGTCAGGCTGATTCCATTACCTTCTGGAACTTTCGTTCGGCGCCGATGCGGGCCTTCCATATGAGTTGGATGGCCTTCTTCTTATGCTTTTTCGCGTGGTTCGGCAGCGCGGCGCTGATGGGCGTGATCCGTGAGGAACTGTCTCTCACCAAGAGTCAGATCGGGCATATCATCACAGGATCGGTGGCCATCACCATCATCTTTCGCCTCGTGATCGGCGGGCTTTTGGAACGCATCGGCCCCAGACGGATGTATGCGGCTCTTCTTATCGCCTCGGCGATTCCTGTGATCGGCATCGCCTTCACTCATAGTTATGAATCGTTCCTGATCGCAAGGGTGGCGATCGGCGCCATCGGGGCTTCGTTCGTCATCAGCCAGTATCATACGACCCAGATGTTCAGCCCGCGCATCGTCGGAACCGCAAACGCTATCACTGCCGGCTGGGGCAACATGGGCGGTGGAGCCACGCACCTCGCCATGCCCCTGATTTTCGCCGGCATCCTGAGCCTCGGTTTTTCGCAGTCCAGTTCCTGGCGTCTCTCCATGATCCTGGTGGGCATCCTCTGCCTTGTTATGGGTTTCCTCTACTATCGTTTCACCCAGGATACTCCTGAAGGTGACCTGATCGATCTGCGTCGCGCGGGTCGCCTTCCCCCGCCTCAAAAAACCTCGCAGAATTTTTCCCTGGCGCTGAAGGATTATCGGGTCTGGATCCTGGCCATGATGTATGGCCTTTGCTTTGGCTTGGAATTGACCATTGATAATATCGCGGCTCTCTACTTCATCGACTACTTTCAACTCGATATGAAAACGGCCGGATTTGCTGCCGCGTCCTTTGGCATGATGAATATTTTTTCACGCGCGCTGGGCGGTTATCTGGGGGATGTCTTTGGGCGGAAAATCGGCCTGAACGGACGGGTCTCCTGGCTGTCCCTCGTCATCCTTGGTGAAGGCATATCGCTCATCGGCTTTGCTCAGATGCAGACGCTTTCATCCGCGATCGGACTTATGCTGGTTTTCAGCCTTTTTTGTCAGATGGCCTGCGGAGCAACCTACGCTGTTGTTCCTTTTATCCAGAATAAAGCCCTCGGTCCGGTCGCTGGAATTGTGGGAGCCGGCGGAAATGTCGGCGCGATCCTCACCGGACTTTTATTCGGTGGCGCCCTCGCGTGGCCGACTGCACTCCTTTATCTCGGGATCGCCACGACTTTGATGGCTGGCCTTGCGCTTCTCGTTCGGCAAAAAGCTCCGGCCCCTGTTCCCGAAGGCGCGCTCGCTGTGTAAAAAAGCGGACTGGGGGTTTTCCTTTATTGTAAGAATGCATGCAGAATCCCTAGTCCGAACGAATGGTTAGCGGCTGTCCGCATATTCCTGCTGTGAGCATGCTCCATTCCATCCCGCAGCCGCCGTTAGAGGGAAAGTCGCGGGAGGTTTTTGCCATGCGTCCTTACCTTGCACTTCTATATATGGCCCTGTGCTGGACAGCCCCAAGGCTGGAAGCGCTTGAGGTTCAGAATGGAGCGATCGATCTATCCGCATGGGACGGCGCGAGCAGAATTTCTCTGAACGGTACCTGGATGAGCGTGGAAGATGAACTCGTGGAGGGCCATCAACTCTCGGCCCATGCCCTGACACCGGCCCCTGTTCCCACCCCCGAGAGTTTTGATGCGCCTCGCGATTCCATTCGCTATCAACGCACCTATGTGCTTCGCATTCAAGGCCTTCGCCTGGAGCAGCCCGTCAGTCTTTGGATCGAGAACATGGGCGTTCGCAGCCATCGCTTCCTCTTCTTTCATGAAGCCAGCGGCATCCAGTATGATTTGGGCCAGCTCGGCAAGGTGAGCCGTGATCCGAAAGAGCGGGTGCATATCTTCACAGGCAGCAATGCGATTCAGCTGCCTCCCGTCACTGGCAGCGGCATACTTTTGATTCAGACCAATGCCTATCCCTATTTTCAGGGGCCGATGCCCTCGTACCGCATACTGCATCCCTTGGAATTGGGACCGCAGCATGCCCTGAATAAAAGGGCTCAGCTTCACGTCTATGAAGAATCCTTCGTTCTTGGACTGTTCGCGCTGATCGCTCTTTTCAATCTGGCCCTCTTCATTCAAAGGCCCTCCGAAAAGGGACCGCTCTATCTCTTCGGTCTGAGTCTTTCTTTCGCCTGGCGTTATCTTTCCACCGATGGCTATCTCTATCGAATTTTTGAGCCCAGCTTGTCTCTTTATGAATCGAATCTCTTGGGTTTGGCCTTCGCGCCTCTGACCTGTGGCCTCTTCCTATCGCTTTTTCTTCGATATACGTATCCGAAACAGGTCCCTGCCTTTTTTCCTCTCCTCGCGATCTTGATGATCGGAACCATGGCGACTCACGCTCTTTTTACATCCATTGTTCGTGCGCAGAGTCATTGGGTCCCTTACACAATCGTGCTGCTCATCCTTTTCCTTGCTGTTTGCGTCGTCAGTCTCAAAGCGGCACGGGCTCGGGAGGAAGGAGCTGTCCTGGGTATCCTGGGCATCGCGATCATATTCGCCGGTCACACCAATGATTTTCTGGTCGCTACCACTGCCTATAATTTCATGTATCTGGGGCATTACAGCCTCGTTCTTTTCATCTTCACGCAGTCCCTGGTGGTCGGCCGCCGCTTCGCCCTGACCTTCGAACGCACCATGGTGATGGGCCGCGAACTCAAGACCAAGAATGCCGCGCTGCTGCAGCAGCAAAGCGAAATCCAATCCCTGAACCTGAGTCTTACCGACTATGCCGAAACCCTGGAGCAGAAGGTCGAAGAAAAAACCCGTGATATCGTTTCCATACTGAATAACATCCGGCAGGGTATCATGGCCGTGAAGTCGCCGAGCGGTGAACTTGCGAAGGAACATTCCCTTTATCTCGAAACCATGATCGGCGTCCGCAAAACGGAAGGCATGAACGTCCTCGACGCCTGCTTTGTGGGCTTTGATATCAGCGAGGATCAGCTGGATCAGCTGCGCAACGCTCTGAGCATGATCGTGGGCGAGGACAGCGTCGCCTTTGAATTGAACCAAAGCGCGCTGCCAACGGAAATCCAGCGTCATGGACCCCAGGGCACGCAGATTTTCGAACTGGACTGGAGTCCGGTCATGGCGGGATCACGCATCGAAAAGCTTCTGCTCGTGATCCGGGATGTGACGGAAATCAAACGCCTGCGTCTGGAAGCCGAGGATCAGGCGGCCGAGTTGAAACTGATCGCCGACATCATCAATGTTCCGAAGGAACGCTTCGAAGGTCTGATGACGGCCACCGAGCGATTGACCGAGGCCAACCGCGATATCCTTGTCCGGCTGGATCAGCTCGATGCGGGTTCGGTCGATCGACTCTATCGGAATCTGCATACGGTCAAGGGCATGATGCGCAGCTATCAGATGCGGCAGATCACAGACCTTGTTCACACTGCTGAAAATCGCTACAAGGCTTTGAAAGCCGGGGAGCCGGTAAGGATTCCACTCCTGCTCAAGGATCTGGATGGAATTCTGAGCCTTGTGCGCAGAATGGTGGAAATCCATCGCCATAAACTCGGTCGCGGCAGCAATCAGGATCATCATTACATCCTGATCGACAAGCGCCAGTTCGAGGAAAACCTGCGCAGCATCCGCGAGATTGATTTTCAGGCGCTGCAGGCGGATGATCAATCCCGCTTTGAAAAGATCCGCACCCTTTTCTATAAGGTCGCTTATACGCCCTTGCATAAGGTGCTGGAGGCTCAGGTCGAAGGACTCGCTCATCTGGCCCGTTCGCTGAACAAGCTGCCGCCCAGGACGGAATTTTTCGATCAGGATTTTTCCATCAACCGGGAAGTCCATGAGACGATCAATAACGTCTTCACCCATCTTCTGCGCAATTCCATTGATCATGGCCTGGAGTCCACCGAGCAGCGCACGGCGCGCGGCAAATCACCCGAGGGTCATATCACGATCAGGCTGAGTCCTTTCCATGATCAGCTGCGGATTGATTATACGGATGATGGCAGCGGCATGGACCTCAAAAGGATTCGCGACAAGGGGATCGCCAAAGGTCTGCTGCAGCCTGATCAGGAGGTCACCCATCAGCATCTGGTCGACCTTATACTGCGGCCGGGTTTTTCCACCTCTGAGCGCGTCAACGATATCTCGGGCCGGGGCATGGGGATGGATGCGGTCCGCAGCTTCATCGAGGACATCAACGGGACCTTTGCGGTGCGCGTCGACGAACCCAACAGCACTGTTTTGAAATCGGTTCCCGCGCATTTTGTAATGATTTTGCCCGAGAACAGATTTCAAAGGATAGATGCACCGACGCTCGTCACTCCGACCACGCAGGTCGCCTAGCGCTCGCGCCCGGCGAAGGCCTTCTCCAATGCCGCGATATTCATTCGCTTCATCGGCAGGAACGCCTGCACCAGCCTTTGGATTTCTTCCGGCGAACCCTTGGCCATCATCTCATCCATGCGGGTCGGCACGATCTGCCAGGAAATTCCGTAGGCGTCCTTCACCCAACCGCACTGCTCGGCCTCAGGCACCCGGGACAGGGCATTGGAGTAGCGTTCGATTTCCGCCTGGGATTCCACATAAATCATGAGCGACTGCATTTCATTGAAGGTAAAGGCATGGCCGATCGCGCTGTCCATGAACACGAATTCCTGCTGGCCCAAACGAAAGCGCGCATACTGCAGCGTGCCTTCGCGATCGGGACCGCCCGCCGGGTGTCTTTGCAAATGGCCCGGCAAAACCTCGCCATCACCCACGAGCTTGATCAGGTCCTGCATCGATTCCTCGGCATGCCCCGCAGCTTTTTGCGTAAAGAGCAGAGCCGGAGTCAAAGCCTGAACCTTGCGACCACCATCATGCATGATCTGCCAGGAAAGGCCGTATTGATCCAAAACCCAGCCGAAGCGTTCGCTGAACGGATAGGTATCGAGCGGCATCAAGGCCTGGCCACCGACTATGAGTTTTTTCCAGAGATGATCCACCTCGGCCGCCGTGGAGCAGGCGATCATATAGGAGAAGGAAGGATTGCGATCGAACAGAGGCCCGGCATTCAGGAACTGAAATTCCTGACCCATGAGCTGAAGACTGATCACCTGGACCGTGCCGGAGGGGGTTCCGGCAAGGGACGTTTCAAAAAGGATACGGGAATCCTTGAATATACCCGTATACCATGATGCGGCGTCGCGAGCCTGCGTTTCAAACCAGATATGGGGAATGATTTTTTTCATGCTGCAGGGCCTCCATAAAAGTGATGATGCGCTCATCCTAGCACTCTTTCGGACCCTGACCTCTTCTTAAGTGGCATCCCCACAAATATCAAGGATGGTCCTTACAAATTTCCTGGGCAGAAGCGGCTTCGATACAACCCCATCAAAACCCGAGGCGCGGGCATGATCCTGGCTTTTTTGATCGGCATAGGCGGTGACGGCGATCGCGGGAAGCCGCATGCTGCGATCACGCGCTGAACTTCGGATCCGCTGCATCAGGGAATAGCCATCCTCACCCGGCATGCAAAGATCACAGAGCAAAAGATCCGGCTCAAACTTTTCGATAAGGTTTAAAACATTGCTGGCATCCGAGGCCTCTTCGACCACAGCCCCTTGATTTTTGACGATATAGGTCACAAGGAAGCGGGCATCGTCCACATCATCGACCACCAGAACGCGCCAGCCCGAAAGCGCATCCAGTTTCAAATCGTGATCGGAAGTCTCTTCCATCGGCGCAGACGCATGCGGCAAAGCGATGGCCGCGAGCGGTAGATTCACAGTGAACGCCGCACCACGTCCTACGCCTTCGCTCTTGCCTTCAATGGTTCCGCCATGAGCTTCCACCAGATACCGAACCAGCGCAAGCCCGAGACCAAGTCCCCCATGCTTGCGGATCGTTGTGCTGTTGGCCTGGCGAAAGCGCTCGAAAATAAAGGGCAGGATGTCCGGATGTATGCCCTCGCCGCTGTCGCGCACGCGAATGCGAGCCATGCCGTGAGCACGCTCCAGAGTCACCTGAACGCTCCCGCCCTCGGGCGTGAATTTGATCGCATTGTTCAGAAGATTCCAAACCACCTGCTGCAGACGAACCGCATCCCCGACCACGGTGCCGACGTCTTGCGCTGCCGTGAAATCAATCGTAATTTTTTTAGCCGTGGCTGCCATGGATACGGACTCCATGGCTGCTTCGATAAAATCCTTCGGATTCAGGGGATTTTTTTCAAAGGATAGGCGACCTGTCATCATGCGTGAGGTATCGAGGAGATCATCAATCAAATGATTCAACGCTTCTGAACTCCTGACTATCGTATCCAGGCCGATTTCGTAATCCGAAGCCTCGGCCTCACCGCTGCCCAGAATTTCGGCCCAACCGAGGATGCCATTCAGAGGCGTTCGCAGTTCGTGCGACAGCGTCATCAGAAAGTCATCCTTCATGCGATTGGCGTCTTCCAGGTCCTGCACTCTTTGCTCCAGGGCCTTATTCAATTCGACGTTTTGAATCGCCACGGACACAGTATCGGCCAAAGCTGACAGGACTTCCTCTTCCTCGGCTGTCGTGCGATGCCTTTGAGCCCAATAGACACCAATGGCTCCTATCGGATCCTGGGTTCGAATCGGTACAATCAAAAGGCTTTTGACAAAGGTGGGACGGTAGGCATCAGCCGGCACGCGAGCGTCCGCGTAGATATCCTCGATCGCCAGCGCCTTGTGATGCAGCATGGTCCATCCGCTGGCACAGGCTTCCATGGGAAACCTCTGGCCCTTCCACAAAGGAGCGATGGCATCCTCGTCCGCATAGAAGCATTGATCCTTGTCCCGCAGAATAAAACTCGCCCCATCCGCCGCGCTCAGGTCACGCGCGGCCCGGCGCACAATATCCATAATGGTTTCCAAGGAACGTGCGAGGGAAAGCTCTTGAACCACGGACACAAGTCTTTTCATGGCATCTTGGCCCATAGGGATTCTCGTCATACCTGGTCAAGGAAAATTGCGATCCTCCGCAGTATACATAAATTTTGGAAGTCCATCGACTGTATGAAAAAAGATGCGCTGCTTATCTACGCAGATGGCCGCGGGATCACGAGCCTGAAATCTTTTTCAGCTGGACGGCGGTAATTTTATAGGAGGGCTGCCTTGACTGCGGATCGAATTCACTCGGAATTAACCTATTCACCCTATCCTTGTGCATGGGAATGAAAACCTGGCCTGACTTCACCCTGCCTGTCACCACGCAGCGAAAAGCGGCCTGTCCATGCGCCGATGTAACTAGCACCCAATCTTCGGCTTCCCAGCCTTCGCGCTGCGCATCCTCAGGACAGATCTCAATGATGGCCTCATCACGATAAAGTCGCTTCAGCATCGGGGACTGCCTTGTGCGTGTTTCCGTGTGCCACTGGGCTGAGGTTCCGCGGCCTGTCAGCAAAAGATAGGGAAATTCCGCGCTCGTGCGTTCCCGCGGCTGAACAGGATCGGCGAACACAAAGCGGGCGCGTCCATCGCTATGAAAAAATCGTCCATCAGCAAAGAGCCGCCTTTCCGCTGCGACCTCACCTTCTGGAACAGGCCATTGCACACCATAGGCTCCCAGGTCCTCATAGGACTGAAGGCGCGAGAAATCGCAGGGCTGACCTTCGGAAAGTCGACTCAGCATTTTGAACACCGATTCCGGATCCGTCCACTCGGAAAACTCATGACCAAGGCCCCAGGCTTCGGCCAGAAGCCGCAGTATGGAAAAATCCGCCAGAGCCTGTCCGGGCGCTTTCGCCACCTTCCGAATGCGGCCGATGCGGCGTTCAGAATTGATAAAGGTTCCTTCCTTCTCGCCCCAGCCTGCCGCGGGCAGGACGAGGTCGGCAAGCTGAGCCGTCTCACTGGTCAGATACATGTCCTGCACAACCAGAAATTCCAGCTTGGAAAGTGCGTTCTTCAAGCGATTCTGCTGCACCCAGGAATGCGCGCTGTTGGTGGCGATGATCCAAAGGCCTTTGATCTCGCCGCGGTCAATCGCATCGATGATCTGATCATAGGCATAGCCGCTCGACTGAGGCATACGGCTTTCATCCAGATTCAAAATATCCGCCACCTTTTTTCGATGTTCAGCTTTGGTGAAATCGCGTCCTCCCAAAAGGCTCGCCGTATTGGAGAAGAGTCGCGACCCCATAGCATTGCACTGACCTGTGATGGAATTCGCGCCGGTCCCTGGCTTTCCCATATGGCCCGTCATGAGCGCAAGATTGATGAGCGCCTGGGCCGTGAGCACACCCTGATGACTTTGATTGACGCCCATCGTCCACCAGAAGGAAACCCGCTTGCCTTCGGCGATCAGTCGCGCCAATTCCTCGACCTCATCCCTTCGCATGCGGCAGTGATCGGCGACGTATTCCGGCGTAAAGGATGCGACGTGATTGCGAAACTTTCCAAAGTCCTCGGTATGTCGCGCGACGAAGTCCGGATCCCAGGCGTTCCATTCCAAAAGAAGATGCGCGACGCCATAAAAAAGAGTCAGATCCGTCTTCGGCTCGGGAGCGAAATGATGGGTCGCTGCCTGCGCGGTTTCCGTGCGCCGGGGATCCACGACGATGATGCGCGGCTGATGCGGATTCCGCGTTATCCTTTCCCATAGAATCGGATGCGCTATGCAAAGGTTGGAACCCACCAGCACGATGGTGTCGCTCTCTTCCAAATCCTGATAGGTGTAGGGCGGAGCATCAAAACCAAAGCTTTGCTTATAGGCGACCACCGCACTGGCCATGCACTGCCGCGTGTTGCCGTCGCCATGCAGAAAACCCATGCCGCATTTGGCGAGCGTTCCCAAAAACGCCAGCTCTTCGGTGGGAATCTGTCCCGTCCCTAAAAACGCGACGCTTCCTTTTCCGTATTTCTCCTGCAGCGCCTTCATGCGACTCACAAACGTGAGCACGGCATATTCCCAGCCCACAGCCGTCCAACCGCCATCTTCATTTCGCCGTAAAGGCTGCACCGCCCGCTCGGGACTTTCCAGTACCCGCAGCGCCTCCCATCCTTTGGGGCAGGCCATGCCTTGATTCACAGGATAACGTCCATCCGGAGTCAGGTTGATCGCCTTCCCTTCCTTCATGTGAATGACGAGGCTGCAGCCTGTGGAGCAGTATCCGCACACCATGGTCGTCAAGGCATCCGGCTGCAAACGCGAGGGCAGATGCCCCAAACCCAAAGCGTTGGGTTTGAGGCGCAGCTCTTCGGTCAAGGTTCCATCATGGGAGCGGAGGAGCTCCCGGAGTGAAGAAAGACTGATCATAAAGACTCCGCTTTTGAATCAAAGTCCCGGCATGCCACGGGACAGGGCACTGCGGAAAAAGAGGGAACGTTCGCAGTATTCCCCAAGAAAGCAGGCCACCGCAGCCAGGATGATAAAGCTGGCGGCTCCCGTTCCGGCCAGGGCCAGCACCAAGGCACTGGCGCAAACCCAGGCCGACATCCAACGCAGCCAGGTCCAGCCACTGAGCAGTTTCCACTGCAAAAGAAGCGAGCGGAGCGGCAGCGTATAACCGGATCGCAGCGGCAGATGCTCGCGGGCTTCCAGCGCGCATTTGACGAAGAGTATGAAAAGCGTAAGGCCAATGGTCAGTTCATGAACCCAGGTCTCATCCACCAGCGCGACCAGCAGCGTTCCAAAAAGCCCAAGCAGCAGAGTCGTTCCCCCGAAGCGTAAAAAGCAGCGGAACGGGCTCCAGGTCGTGCGCCGGGTTTCGATGTAAATCATTGTGCTGCAAAAAATACCAAGCAGCCCTGTGGCCAGCAGCAAGGATTTCCCCAAAGTCCAACCTGAAGCCTGAATGCCCTGATCCCAAAATTCAAACAGCGCTGCCGTCATGAAAAGATGGAAAGCGAGAATCTCCCGACTCATCCAGGATGTTCGAAGTCCCAGCATGAATCGCCAGGCCTTCAAAGGTCGTCCCAGATGCAGCGTGGCAAGCCCAAGCGAAAGAGTCACAAGGCCCACGGAAACGGCCGTCATCCAGGGTGAAAGAGGAATCTGAAAGAGTGTGGCGAAAAAAAGCCAGAGCAGCATGCCGACGCCCGCCTGGGAAAGCAGGAGCATCCACACCAAAGGCTGATGCGGCGCCTGAGCTTCCAATTGAAAATGATTGGCAGCCCTTAAGCCATCAGGCAGCTCGCCTTTTTTGGTGTAAAGAGTTGAAGGCACGGTCAGATGCGGTTCGGCGGACGCGGGCAAAAAAGTTTGCCGCGTGAGTTCCGCCTGATCGACGATTCCGATGTGAATGGCATCGGTCGGGCAGGCCTGGGCGCAGGCCGGTGCTTCACCCTGATCCAGCCTTGCGCTGCACATATCGCATTTGCGCACGATGCCGAGCCGCGCGTTGTAGACAGGAACATCATAGGGGCACATCATCATACAGTACTGACAGCCGATGCACTGATCATCCAGATGCCTGACGATTCCCGTGCGCGGATCTTTTTCATAGGCTTTGACAGGACAGCCCAGGGCACAGGCCGGTTCCAAACAGTGGTGACAGGCACTCGTCACGGTCTGGCTGAAGGGGAAAAGCCCGGGCTGCGTTTGCTCCAATGTTCCGACCTTGCGCCATGTCTCATGACGATCCAGACCATTCATGGTATGACAGGCCGTGACACAGGACTTGCAGCCCGAGCACGCATCGAGATCGACTTCAAAACGATACTGCTGTCCTGGTGCCGGCTGCACCAAAGGAATCAGACTCTGATATTTGCCCGTCCCTGATTCCTTCCGCTCCGCAAAGACGGTTACCGCGCTCTGCAGTGTGGTATCCTGCTGCTGCCGCAGAAGTTCGCGAACCGTTCGCTCAAGCTCAACTGGCGCCACGACGCTCCTCCTCATCCGGCAGATCAAGGAAGACCCGACCTCCTTCCACCTTCACCGGATAGGTCCTGATTCGCCATTCCTCCTCACCACCCAGATGCCGTCCGTCCTTCAAACAGAAGCTATGTTTATGCAGGGGACAGGCCACCTTCGGTGTCCCTGCGGCATCACCGACTATGCCGCGCGCCAGGACGGTTTGCCCGTCATGCGGGCAGCGATTATCCATCGCATACCAGTCCGTGCCATTGGCGAAATTAAAAAGCGCGATCTGCTTCTCGCCCCATTTGATGCAGGCTCCACCATTACCGGGAATATCGTCCACTTCGCAAACGGCTCTCCACATGACCAGCTCCTTCATGTTCAGTTGAGTAGTCCAGCGGGCGCGATCTGCCCACGCTGCCGGGTAAACTGAATGGTCTCATCCGGCTCGCTCGTATTCACGAAGCTGCGGAATTGTTTCAAACGCTCGGGTGATTCCAGAGTCGTTTTCCATTCACATTGGAAGGCTTGCACAAGGGATTCCATTTCGGCTTCCATCTCGGCCCCAATGCCGAAGGCGTCGTCGAGCACCACTTTTTTCAGGTGGGCAAGACCTTCGGGGAGCTTTTCAATCCAGACCGATGTTCGCATCAGGCGATCGGCCGTGCGGATGTAATAGATCAGAAAGCGATCTATAGCGCGAATCAAAGAGGCATCATCCAAATCTGCGGCCAAAAGATCGGCATGGCGCGGCTTCATCCCACCGTTGCCGCCGACGTAAAGGTTCCAGCCATTTTCGGTGGCAATGACACCAACATCCTTGCTCTGCGCTTCGGCGCATTCCCGCGCACAGCCCGAGACGGCCATTTTTATTTTATGCGGGGAACGAATCCCCTTATAGCGTTCCTCGATGAGGATGGCCATGGCCACACTATCCTGGACTCCATAGCGGCACCAGGTGGACCCCACGCAGGACTTCACGGTGCGCACGGATTTTCCATAGGCATGACCACTTTCAAATCCAGCCGCGATCAATTCCGACCAGATAAGAGGCAGCTGCTCCAGGCGTGCACCGAAAAGATCAATCCTTTGACCTCCGGTGATTTTCGTATAGAGCTGATATTTCTCGGCGATGCGGCCGATCACAAGGAGCTTCGCCGGCGTGATCTCGCCTGCGGGTATGCGCGGCACCACGGAGTATGTGCCGTTTTTCTGGATGTTCGCGAGGAAGCGATCATTCGTATCCTGGAGCGTGGCCACCTCAGGTTTCAGCACATAATCACCCCAAACTGAGGCGAAGATGGACGCCGCCGTGGGCTTGCAGATCTCACAGCCGTGACCGCGGCGTCCGTACCGAGCAAGCAGTTCATCAAAGGTCTGAATACGCGTACTTTTGATCAGCTGATAGAGTTCAGGACGCGAGAAGGCAAAATGCTCGCAGAGGGAGCGATCCACGTCCTCGCCGAGCCTTTCCATTTCGCTATGCAAAATATCTTTGACGAGCGCGAGGCAGGATCCGCAGCCCGTGCCCGCGCGGCAGTTTTTCTGAATGGATTTAAGATCGCGAGCCCCTTCGCCGATGCAGGCTATGATGCGGCCTTTGGCCACATTCTCGCAGCTGCAGATCAGAGTATCCGCCGCATCCATAGGGACAGCGCCGCTCACGAAATGCTGTTCCGGCTGCTCATGCACCGCGGCTTCTCTTTGATAGAGGCTATAGATCGCTCCGTACGGGGACGTATCACCGACCAGGATGGCCCCACGCAAACGTCGTCCGGCCTTATCAAAGACGAGCTTCCTATAGACGCCGCGATCCGCGTCGAAACTGGTCCAAAAGCCTATATTTTGCCCAGAATTAAAGGGATCGCCGATGCTGGCCACCTCGATGCCGAGGACCTTGAGCCGCGTGGACATATCCGCGCCGGCAAATGACTGCCGCTCACCACAGAGCTGCTGGGCGAGCGCTTCCGCCATTTTATAACCGGGCGCGACAAGGCCATAGATCATCTCATTATAAAGCGCGCACTCACCGATCGCAGAGATGGATGAATCATTGGTCCGCAGGTTGGCATCTATGCAAATGCCGCCCCGCGAACCAACCGAAATTCCACTTTCCCGCGCGATCTCGTCCCGTGGACGGATCCCTGCGGAAATCACCACCATATCGGTTTGAAAGACATCTCCGTTTTGCAGCAAAAGCCCCTGAACGCATTCCATGCCGGCAATCGCCTGAATTTTCTGGGCTGTGAGAACGCGGACACCCAAATCTTCAATCGTGGACTTCAAAAGAGCCGCGCCCGTCTCATCGAGCTGCCGCGGCATCAGACGATCGGCCACTTCCATGATCGAGGTTTCGAGCCCAAGGTCATAAAGAGCCTTGGCGGCTTCCAAACCCAAAAGTCCGCCGCCGATGACCAGCGCCTTGCGACAGCGCTGGCTATACTGCCGAATGGCGGCCAGATCATCGAGGCTGCGATACACAAAGACGCCGTGGGTCTGGGCCCCGGGAATCGGCGGTACGAAGGCCGAGGATCCGGTGGCCAGAACAAGATGATCGTAAGGAAAACTTTCCCCGCGCTGCGTGATCACAAGCTTGCGCTCGCGATCCATGCCGACCACGCGGTGCCCCAGGCGAAGATCAATGCCTGACTCCCGATACCAGGAAGCCGGGGCGAGTTCCAGATCAGCGGCTGTTTTTCCCGAGAAAAGCGAGCTGAGATGCACGCGGTCATAGGCCGGCACCTCCTCTTCACCGAGCACCGTCAGCTGCCATGCTCGCGTTTGATCCAATTCCAAAAGACGCTCGCAGAAGCGATGCCCCACCATGCCTAATCCGACCAGCACCAACTTTTGTTTTTCCATGGGATCACCTCGCTCGGCTGCTTTTTTTCAAGTCCCTTATGTGAGAAAACGCGCGGCAGGGAAATGAAGAAAGCGCTCGGTCCGCTCAGGAATCAGGAACGGGAGGGTCATGAATTCGGAGGAAATCACACCAAATGGTGCGGAATTCTGATCGAAAAGGAAGAGTGCCCCCGGTCGCCCCTCCCTTTGGTCGTTTTGAATCACTTTGGATCTTTCCCCCAAAAAAACAAGGCCTAGGCCTTGAGCATCAGGACGATAGCGAAGAAGCTCCACCCGATGTTTTTTACTGGTAATTCCCGCAAAAAATCCGATAGATAGGCAGGGTCAAGGGATGCGAGGTGGAATCAAGCCCATGAAGAGCCTGGGACGTGAGCGCGTTCATAAGCTGCTGAGCCTGAAGCATGACGAGTTTCGTCGGCTGTTCCTGCTTTTTTCCACGCGACTGGGTATCCTCGTCGCTACCTTCATGTTCGGAATCAACTGTTTTGTCCTGGGCACGACTCATCCTGTTACGGTCCTGCTCGGACTCTTTGGAATCCTGCTCTTTGTGCTGCAGCGCTTTTTTTCCCAGCCGACCCAGCTGCAGCAGGGCTGTATCATCATGATGAGCGCGCTGATTGCGCTGGTGCTCGCCGTGCCCATTCTGATGAGACACGACCTGTCAGGCGCTTTTTTCTTCATGCCCGTTGCCATCATGATGGCCGCCTTCCTTTTTGATATCCGTGCTGCAACCTACGTTCTGGCCATCATGCTCGTCTATAATATGCTCTTTACTGCCGGATGGCTGAGCGCGGCCTTCGGCTTGGACGTCGCGCTCCTTCACAACCGGCCCTGGGCCTCGGCTTTGGATCGCATGGTGTCCTGCGTGGCGGCCTTTTTGGTGTCGATGGGCTTTTTGCAGCTGAAAAAACAGCATGAAGAGATGATCATGCAGCAGCACGAGGAGCTGGCGCTGCAAAAGACTTTGAACTCCCTGGGAACCATGGCCAATGGCATCGCCCATGAGCTGAATAATCCCCTGGCCATAGCCCAGGGCGCGAACTACATTCTGAAAAAACTCACCAAGGATCATGGCGAATGGGACAAGTGGCTGAAATCCAGCGAGGACGCCCTGGATCGCATGGCGGCCGTCGTCAAGGCCATGGAAGTTTTTTCCGGTCGTTTGAATGCCGAAGATGCTGTTCGCCTGGAACCGAGGGCCTATATCGAGTCCAAATTGAAAAGCTTTGAGACGGAGCAGAGGATTCCGCCTGGGCTTTTGACCTGGGACCTGGCCCCTGAAGGCGATATCCTGATGCGCGAAACGCATCTGAATGTCATTCTGCAAAATCTTCTGATCAATGCCTGGGAAGCCACGCAGAAGATGGAGCAGCCAGGCATCGCGCTGCGCAGCTGGATGACGCCCGAGCATTACTGCCTGGAGCTGAGCAACAGCGCGCAGCCTTTGGATGCGGATACGCTCGATAAATTATTCGATCCCTTTTTCACGACCAAAAAAGTCGGGGATGGGCCAGGCCTTGGCCTGACCATCGTCTATGGACTGGTCGGGAACTATGGGGGGCTCATCGCCACGGATTATAGCGATTCCCGCTTTGTCGTGCGTCTGTCTCTTCCCCGATATGACGCGCTCAAGGACGTGGCCTGAACGCGGCTCATTCCTTTCCCGGCGTGGTCTCCTGCCTCGCGATTTCCAGAGCCTTATCCCAAAGGGACTGCAGCGTGGGATGCGCGGCCTGAAAAACATCCGAAAAATACCCTTGAGCCGCCGTCAGGGTCGTGCCGCCAATCACCGCCGGCGTATACTTGTAAAAACGCGCGTCATCATGCGTGCGAATGATATCCACAAAGGCCTTGACCGTGCTGGGGCTGGCAAAGCAGACCACTGACGGCTCGCTGGTCAGCTTTTTCAGGGCCTCGGGCTCGAACTGCTTGATGCCTTCCGTGCGATACATCTCGATGTCATGGACCTCAAGATTGTGTGTGCGCAGATGATCACCGATCGCAAAGGCAGGCTCCGCCGGACGCGGAAACCACAGGACAGGCCCTTTTTTGATTTCAAGCACCAGGGCGTTCGCAAAGTCCTTACCATTATGCACAGGAATCAGCCGCACCTTCAGATTCTGACTCACCAGAAATTTATAGGTTTCCATGCCAAAGGTCAGAAACTCGGCTTTCTGCAGCAGCTCCCGAATGGACGCCGTCTGATTCAGAAAACCCTCGGCCGCTTTGCGGCTCGTAAGGATGACCATATCGCAGGGCCTTTGCGGCAGCTGCGGCGGGATGCAAACCTGCCTTGTGACTGGGAAGCGCAGCACAGGGAGATCGAGCTTGACGATTTTCTGATCCTGCGCCCAATCCTCGGCCGGCCTTGTCCAGATGATCCGTTTCATGTGGTCCCTTTCCGTCTGTTCCGCTTTTCACGGGGCGCTGGTTGGGCTACAATCGAAGCGACGCAGGAGGAGCCCGACGCCCGTGATGACCCTCGAAGCCGTTTCCAAATCATACGACAAGATCCCTGTCTTGAAAAACATCAGCTTTCACATCAAGCCTGGAGAGCGGGTCAGTCTCCTCGGACCAGGAGGCTGTGGAAAGTCGACAGTACTCAAGATCCTCCTGGGTTTGACGCCTCCGGACCAGGGCGCGGTTCAGCTCATGGACCGCGATATGGTGGCCGCCAGCGAGCGTGAAAAACAGGAGACTCTGCGAAAAGTAGGAATGGCGTTTCAGCAGGGTGGCCTCTTTGATTTTATGACGGTCGAGGAAAATCTGACGTTTGCCATGGAACACATGACGGACATGAGCGTCGATGAGATGTCACAAAAAATCGAAGCGCTTCTGAAAACGGTCAAGCTCACCAGGACCCGCCGCATGTTTCCGCACGAACTCTCGGGCGGTATGAAACGGCGTATCGGAATTGCCCGCGCTTTGGCCACCGATCCTGTGGTTTCGATCTTTGATGAACCAACCTCGGGTCTTGACCCTGTGACCTCGACCATTATTTTGAACATGATCCACGAACTCGGCACGCAAACGGAAACCGGCGCGCAACTCGTCGCGACCTCTTCGGTGGAAATTGCGATACGCTTCGCCGAACGCCTTATTCTGATCAATGAAGGTGAAGTCGTGGCGGATGGTTCATGGAAGGATTTGATCCTGAATTCCACCGACTGGGTGAAACACTTTCTGAGCGTGCGTCTGATCGGGATTGATATTGAATATGCGCGGGAGTTGGGGCTGCCGGACGAATTCATCCGGCAGCATTGGAAGCTTTGAATTTCAGTGCGCGACCAGAGCCTTGCCTTCAAAGTACGCCTGGTATTTCGGCCAGGTGTAATCGGCGATTTTCTTGCCCATGACGAGTCCTGCTTCATTATCCGTACGGATATGATAGCCCCCGAGGAGGCGGGACATGGCGGCCATTTCCGCTGTCGCCATGAAAGTTGGCAGCGGCAGGCGTACTTCCTTGGAAGCGGGAACGTCCTTGGCTGGTTTGCCATCACGCGCCTGCATCTCCGCGGTCGAGAATTTTTCCTCGGTCAGCTCACCGACCTGACGAATGGCCACGGCACCGAATTTTTCCGAGCCCGTGAAGTATTCCAGAATGCGGGCCGCGCCGGCGCTGGCTGTGGCATGTCCCGAGACATATCCAGGAAAGGGCGGTGTGACGAACATATCAGGCGAATAAGGATGCCATTGATCGCCGGGGATTTTGCCGAAACCTTTTCCAGGACCCTTCCAGGCCATCACGGGTTTTTTGCCATAATACTGGCGAACCCAGTGATACGGCCGCGAGGTATCATAAAAACGCTTGCTATCCCAGCTCGAAACGAAAGTGTCATGCACCACGTTGGCGACGGCGAAGAAAAGTTTCACGTCACGATCCAGATCATTCTTATCACGGCGCGAGACGTCCATGGCAAAGCGCAGCCAGTGACCGGACTGTCCTGTGGAACGCGGCCCATCGCGCATGAATTCGACGACGGCTTTCTGCTCAAGACTCAGCTTCGCCTGGACTTCGGCGCATTCGATGATGTCCTTTTCCAGCTCCTTGCTGCCCCACTCGGGTGGAGGTGGAGATCGGAATTGACTCGTGCTTTCCAGGGCGAAAGGTTTTACGCGATACCAGTGCGCCGTCAGGAAGTTAGGACTGAATGTCTTTCCTTCCTTGTTCACGAATGCGATCGGCATCCAGCTGGTGGGATTGGTGATCATGCCGGGCTTATTCACCGAGCGATAATAGGTGTAATCCGAATAAGGCTTGCCGTTGCCACCGGCTTCATCGCCCAGCTGATTGGCGCCATCCCGATGCCGATACTGAATCACAGCCGAGGCCGTGAGATTGCCGATGCCTTCGGGCTTGGTGCGATCGGAGCTATTGTTATCGGGATCATAGCCCATCGTCTTCATCTGCTCACGGATCCAGTCCTGATCTTCGTTCCCGAAAATATCCAGGAGGGTCCGATAAGCGGCATAGGCGATAGCGGTTTCCTTGTTCTTCTGGGTTCTTTCCTTTTCTGGGCGGCGCAGCTGATCCCCGTAGCGGGTGCCGACGGCCTTGCCATCATAGGCGGCCCAGGCATCGAACATCGCGGTCTCGACGATAGCCATCGACCTTGAAAGGATAGTCGGGCGCGCACCGACCCGGTCCACCTCGCGGCCGCTGGCCTCCAAAAGAATTTCCAGCCAGCGGTAGGACGCCGTAGGGTTGGGGTTGGCGGCCTGATGGATCAACTCGGCCTCCTGGGCCCGCAAGGCCGTTCCAGATCCAAGGAAGCATGTCAGCGCAAGGCTTCTGAGCAGGATTTTCATCGTATTTCCGTCCCAATGATGATTCTTTTTTCATCATAAGTGTAACCCGATCTACGGCACGCCACAATGTCAGTTATTGCCCAGGCCCGTGATTGGATTGCAAAAAAGGCATTCCTCCTGGGGCTGCGCCGCTCTTTGGATCAAAGGCCCTGCTTTCCAAAACTTTTTTTGGAAAAGCTTCTCCATCTGGTATAGAACAGCCTGAATCACCAATGCGAAGCCCGTGCTTCGCCCTGAGGACGGGAGCAGCACCTTGGAAAAAGCCGGCAAACTCATTGTGCTCGACATCGACAACACCGTGTTCAACTGGGTTGAATACTATGTGGCTTCCATGAATGCCCTGGCCCGCAAGGTGTCAGACATAATCGGCGCGAAGCCCGAAACGCTGTTCCACGAAGCCCGGCTTATTTTTGAAAAGGAAGGCTCGATCGAATATCCCTTCCTCGTCCAGGAGCTTCCAACCGTCATGCAATACTATGGCGGCGACATCGAACGCATGCTGCGGGAGGCGGTGGAGCCGGGCCGCATGGCCTTCAACGAGGCGGCTCAGAAAACGCTCGTCCCCTATGCCGGCGTCATGGAAACCATGCAGACGATCAAACAGCGCTGGCCGCACGTCCCCGTCATCGCTCTGACGGATGCACCCCGCTATGTGGCCATGTGGAAACTCAATAAGCTGCAGCTTCTGCCCTTCTTCGATGCCGTCTATGGTTTGCCGGATCCGCGTATTCCGGCCGATGTGAAATCACAGAAAGTCAAAGTCGATCCAGAGATCCTCATCAAGCATCTGCAGAAGAGCAATTTTGATTTTGCCGGTCGCATCCGCGTCCTTCCCGATGATTATGAAAAGCCGGGGACCAAGGGTCTGAAAACCGTCCTCATGGATTTTGAAATGGAATCCCATCTGTCGGATGTCCTGTGGGTCGGTGATAACCTTAGAAAAGACGTGGGCCTTGGCAAGCGCCTGGGTGTGCACACCGGCTGGGCCCGTTATGGAACGGTGATTCAGGACACTTCGAAAAAACTCCTGCTCGAATTCAGTCCGCAAAACAATGTGGCGAAAAATGTGGCCCTGGATCCGGCCAGTCAGGATGCGCCGCAGCCTGATTTCGTCCTCGAAACTTTTTCTGATATGATCCCGGCCGTCGAACAACTGCTGACTCCCTGAAGAGATCCACATGACAACAGACGTTTCCCCGCGCGAGACCGGACGCCTTTTGCGTCTCGCCGTTCCCGTTATCTTCACCTCCGTCGGCAACATGATGATGGGCCTTGTCGATACCATGGTCGTTGGCCAGTATTCATCCCTGGCCCTGGCCGGTGTCGCGGCGGGCAATAGTGTCTTCTATACAGTGGCCATGATCGGCATTGGTTTTTTGGGAGCGATGGATCCCATCGTGGCTCAATCGCACGGCGCGCGCGAACCCAAGCAGGCGCTGCAGTGTCTCGCGAGCGCTCTGCAGCAGGCTTTGGTCTTCGCCCTGCTCGCCACACCGCTTTTACTTTTCATCGCCGCGCACCTCGACTGGACCGGGGCCGCTCCTGATGTGGCGCATGCAGCGGAACCTTTCCTGAGAACCTTGAGCTATGGTCTGCTGCCCATGATGATCTTTCAGGTTTTTCAGCGCTACTGGCAGGGCATGGAAATCGCGCTGCCTTTCACGCTCATCATGATCCTGAGCAACATCATCAACTATATCTTCGCGCTGGCCTTCGTGCATGGCCGCTGGGGTTTTCCCCCTATGGGCGCGGAGGGTGCAGCCTGGGCCACGCTTGTCGTGCGACTGGTCTCGCTCGTGGCCGCGGTGATTTACACTCTTTGGCTCTGGAAGAAGCGGCCCTATTATCGACCGGATTTCGCGCGTCTTCTGCCGCTTTTGAAAAATTTCCATCGCAGCATGCACGTCCGAATCTTCCGCCTTGGTTTGCCGTCCTCCCTGCAGATGGGCCTTGAGGTCTGCGCGTTCTCACTGACCACGCTGATGGTGGCCCGCCTGGGCGCCGAGATGCTGGCCACGCATCAGATCGTGCTGAACATCGCCTCCTTTGCTTTCATGTTTCCTTTGGGTCTCTCGGCAGCGACAGCCACGCGCGTGGGTTATCACATGGGTCGCAAGCATCGTCCCGAAGCACTCACCACGAGTTGGCTGGGCATAGTGATCGGCGCGCTCATGATGGCGACCTCAGCCCTGATTCTCTTTGCTATACCGAATCAGCTGCTCCGTCTTTTTACCCAGGATCTGGCTGTGATTCAGCTGGGTGTCTCTCTTATTTTTCTGTGCTCCCTCTTTCAAATCTTTGATGGCATCCAGGTCGTGTCTGCCGGCGCTTTGCGCGGACTCGGTGATACCAAGACCGCGCTTTACACCAATCTTTTGGCTCACTGGTGCCTGGGTCTGCCGGTCGGTTTCACCCTATGTTTTTGGCTGAATAAAGGCCTTTGGGGCCTTTGGGTCGGACTGGCTTTGGGACTCTTTTTTACCGCTGTTTTCAATACTTATGCTATTCTCAGAAAACGCCTGACATAACGGGAATTCAGGCGGAAACTGATAGCAAGGAGAACTGCAGCGTGGGCCTTCGATTCCCAACTTTTGTCGTGCTACTGACGTTTTCCACCCTCGGCTGGTCTCAGGCTCCCACCCCATCCGCCTGGACGGAGACTCCAGAACGTCTGCGGACCTGGGCCAAGGAATCTCAATCACGCGATAAAAATACGAGCCACATCCTCGCGCATGATGTGGCGATCGAACTCGATGAAGCCGGACGTTTTCATAGGCGCACGCATCGCATCGTCGAGATTCGCGATGACCGCGACGTGCAGCGTTGGAACACTCTCACCGTACCCTGGCGCAAGGCCTACGAATCGCGTCCTGATATTCAGGCTCGCGTGATCAGGGCCGATGGCGAGGTGCGCGTCATGGATCCGAAAACCGTGGTGGAAGCGCCTGCCGGTGAAGTCGACACCAGCGTTTATTCCGATGGCGTCGTCCTGAAAGTGATACCGCCTGGCCTCGCTCCCGGCAGTATCCTTGAAGTGTCCGTTCAGGAGCATGAAACCAAGGCCCGGTTTCAATCAGGACGTTATGATCAGTTTCCCTTGCGTTCCGCTTTGCCGATGGATCGCATGAAGGTGACCATCGCCTGGCATCCCTCGCAGAATCTCCGCACGCGCTGGCCGGACGATCTGCGTTTGAAAAAAGTCGAAGGAAAATCGGCTGCCGGTTGGCCCCAGCTGACCTTGACCGCCGATCAGGTCGAGGCCGAGCCCTTGCCGGAGCCTTTGAGTTCCCCGGATGAAAGCGGCAGTTATCTGCAGCTTTCCAGCGCGAAGAGCTGGGCCGAGGGGGCTGCGGAATATCAGAGAATCGTGGACGAGCAGAGTCGGCAGAACAAAAAAATCCCCGCGCTCCTCGCCCGCTTGAAAAAAGGCACGAAAACGCCTGCGGATGTGATCGCTGCCGTCACCTATTACGTGCAGAAGGAAATCCGCTATACAAGCCTCGCGTTCGGCGAAGCCTCGATCGTGCCCCGAACTCCTGATGAAACTCTGGAGCGTGGCTATGGCGACTGCAAGGATAAGGCGACACTCGCGCAGGCTCTTTTGAAAGGGGCCGGGATCGAATCGCGACTCGCGCTTCTGCAGACCGCGCCTCATCCAAAGCAGAGCGATGACATGCCGGGTCTTGATCGCTTCAATCATGTGATCCTCGCCGCACAGCAGGGGAAGGATTGGACCTGGATCGACCTGACGGCTGAATATTTCAAACCGGGCCTTCTTCCACCCGCCGTCGCCGGACAGAAAACTCTTTTGGTGGGTCCTGAGGGACAGGAACTCAAAACAATCCCTGTCAGCAGAATGGAAGACAATAAGCTGACCATCGTGAAAAGTTTTCAACTGGCGCGTCTGGGTCCTGCGCGCATGACCCGCACGGAAACGGCCGAGGGAATTTTCGATAGCTTTTTCCGCCGCTCCATGGCTGCGGATACACCGTCCGAACTGATGAAAGAGATTGAACTGACAGTCGATCCCCAGGCGGAACTGGAAAGCGCGAGCGGCACCGACCCCAAGGATTTGACCAAACCCATTCGCCTGGAAGGACGTTTTCAAAACGTCGGCACGGTCGATGTCTGGCCGGCAGGTACTCAGGTCTTTGCCTTTCCGCATCAGCTGTTTTCGGGCATGCCCGCGGCGCTGGATCCATTGAATGAACGCGATGTGCGGGGAAAGATCAACGAGCTGAAAAAGCAGCTGGAAAAACGTGAGTCGCCTGTGAACCTCAGTTTTCCCTTCCAGCGCGAGTACGTATTCCGCTTTCAGCTGCCGCAGAACCTTGAGATCAGCAGCATGCCCGATCCCACGCGGGTCGAGATGGGCGCGGCATCCTTCGCGCTGAAAACGAAAAGCTGCGGACCATCCTGCTTTGAACTCCTCTATACCTTTTCCACCGGGGCCAGCACGGTCTGGAGCGCCAGCGACACCCAGGACTACGCGAATAACCTCGGCCGCGTATTGGATGACAAGCTTTATACCGTTTCCATCAAACCCAAGGCCTTTGTTCTGAGTGAACAGGACGGACTGAAAGAGGGCGTGCAGTTTGCGCGGAAAGCGGCTCAAGGCAAAAACGCCGAACCCGCCGACCTGCTGACGCTGGCGCAGCTCATCAGCCGGGTGGGCTTGATCGAGGAATCCCAGCAGCTCGCGCGTCAGGCTGTGAAGGCGCAGCCCCAGGAAAAACGCATCCTTCTGCATGCCGCGGAGCTTTTCATTCGCGGCGAAAATCAAAAGGACTGCAGCAAGGGTTCCAACTGCGTGGAAGCCCGTCAGCTTTATGAGCAGGCGTTGAAAATAGATCCGTCCGATCGCTTCGCGCTGCGGACCCTGCCTCTGCTCCTGGTTTATAATGAAAGAGGCATACGCTACGGACGCGGCGCGGATCTGCAGAAAGCCGATGCGGCTTTTGCGAAGGCCATGAAAAGTTCCCTGGCCGAGGATCAGGAATTTTTTAACACCTACCTTCAGCATCTGACCTTCACCGGCCAGTGGATCGCTTTGGATCAGGCGCTGCGCCGTCCACCGGAAACCATGCCTCCCCCTGTGGTTCAGGCTTGGAAAGTGATTACCCTGATCGGCAATCAGCATCCGGATGAAGCGAAGGCGGAACTGGACCAGCTCCTGGCCCGCAATGAAGGCCAGGCGAGCATGCAGGGTCTTATCAAAGAGATGATGCAGGATCGCCGTTATAAAGAGGCCTCGCAGCTTTTCAGTATGCTCGGGGATCGGCTGCCGCAGACCAAAGGGGCACCTGAAGCCCTGGCGGCGATGGAAGTCTGTCCTGAGCTGCCCAAGCCGGATGCGGATGTGAAGGTTTCCGTGCGGCACTACATCTGCACGATGCTGTCGCCGGATAGCACTTTGAAGGAAGGCCTGGAGTATGTCCCGGCTTTCGCCAAGGATCATGCCGATTACAAAAAATACTTCACGGATGTGGAATGGGATCGCCGACTGGAAAACGCCCGGGTGGATCCCACCCTGCCCCCTTACTTCCTTATAGATTCGGCCAGCACGGCCTATGATGTGGTGCCGGCCCAGAAACTCGAAGAAGGCCAGGTTTTCATCCTGCGCAACACCAAGGTTTTTGCCGCCTCACCTTTTTCCGCGGAGCAGCCGGAAGATGGTTTCGAACCGAAACTCCTGGGCGTTCAGGAAAAAGACGGCTGGAAGTTCATCGCCCTTGATGCCCCGAGTGTTTTGAGCATGCTGTGGTTCCGCGCCTATGAAAGCGGACAGCCGAAGGCCGCTCAGGATTATGCGGGACTCCTTGGTGATCTTCTGGATCGTTCGATGAAAGTGAAGACTGACGAGTCCAAAATGAGTCCCGAGGCGCGGCATTATCGGAACATCGTGCGAAATTTCCGACCCTTGCTGAAAGGCAGCAGCCAGGAGCAGGAACTGGTCGCGGCCCTGTATGCACCGGACGTCCTGAATGAAAAGGCCGTTCAGATCATGGATCGCGAACGGGCCAAGGCCACTCTGAAACCCGAGCAGCTGGAAATTCTCGATGGGCTGGCCGCCGGCCGCCTCGTGAGTATGAACAAATCGCAGGAAGCCTATAAAAGGCTTTTGGCGCGCAGTGAAAAAGGCCCGCTCACGTTTGTCACCGTGCAGACGCTCCTGGATCTGGCTCGTACGGGTGCTGTGAAGTCTGAGCAGTTCAAACCCCTGCTCGATAAACTGGAGCAGTCCGACCTCAATGAACGTCTGAGCCTTCTGGCTGAAATCAAAAACCTGCTCGGTGATCGTGAGGGTGCGGAGAAAGTCTATCAGCAGTGGCTTAAAAAACCGGCCCCGAATGGTCTGACCGAGAATAACTTCGCCTGGTTTTATTTCACGACCGGCCGCACCAATCAGGAGGCTTTGCGTCTCGCTCAGTCGGCAACGGAGTCCGCGAAGGAATCGGTGGCCAACCTGAACACTCTGGCTTCGATCCAGGCGGAACTGGGTCTGACGAGTGAAGCCATTGCCACCCAGCTGCAGTACCGTTCTCTTCTTGGTGAGCGGGATCTTGGAGCCGCGGATGATCTGGTGACGGCGATCAATGCGGAAAAACTCGGGCTTGAGGACGCAGCTCTGAAACGTCTGAAGCAGATCAAGGTGGAACCGGAGACTTCGGATCTGAAGCCTCTGCTCCATGCGAAGATCCAGCAGCTGGAAAAGGGTCCGAAGGCGCGCTAGGCGTCTCATCTTCCCGAGCCTTGATATAAACCTGATCAAAGACCCTGGCAGCTGCGGCCTTGCCAGGGTACTTCAACCTCCTCCCCTTTCATTTTGCGAAAGACCTGCCAGTTCATTGTGTACAGCTGCATCAATGGCAAACGTCTTGCAAAACCCTTGTCAGGTGACAAAGGAGACTTACCATGCCGTCGAAAACTTCAAGCCGCTTGAAAAAACTGAGTCCTGCAGACGAAGCAAGTATGGCAGGCCTTCGTTATCTGCAGCCCAACGGAGCCGGCTATACCCGCAGAAGAATGGGCAAAAGCTTTTGCTATGTCGATGCCAAGGGGCGGCTGGTCCGCTGCCCGAAGCTCAAGAAACGCTTCAACAGCCTTGTGATACCACCAGCCTGGAAGAACGTCTGGATCTCACCTGATGTTCGGAGCCATATTCAGGCCACCGGCTTCGATGAAAAAGGGCGTAAGCAGTATCGCTATCATCCCGAGTGGCGCGCACAGCGTGATGGCAGCAAGTTTCATCGCATCCTGCAATTTGCCGACGTTCTGCCGAAACTCCGGCAGGAGATCCAGGAAAACCTGAGCGCACCTGCTCTCTCCAAGCCGCAGATTGTAGCCACGATCGTACATTTGCTGGAGGCGACACTGATTCGGATCGGCAACGAGGCCTATGCCCGGCAGAACAAATCCTATGGGCTGACCACCATACGCACGCAGCATGTGGAAATATCCAGATCGCGCATTCGTTTCACCTTCAAAGGAAAAAGCGGTGTGCCCCATAACGTCGAATTTCGTGATGCCCGTGTCGCCCGCATCATCGCCCGCTGTCATGATCTGCCGGGCCAGATCCTTTTTCATTACCTCGATGAGAATGGCCAGCCTCATCCCATCGGCTCCGCTGATGTGAATGCCTTCCTGCGCGCAAGCACAGGCGGCGCCTTCACCGCCAAAGACTTTCGCACCTGGACCGCCTCGGTGATGGCCGCCAAAGTCCTGAAAGATTACGCGCCCCCAACGTCGTTGACCAGCTGCCGGCGCAACATCAAGGCTGCGATCAGCGAGGTGGCCGGTGCGCTCCGCAATACTGTGAGCATCTGTCGGAAATGTTACGTTCATCCCCAGGTGATTGAAGCCTACATGGATGGTCTTTTGGATAGCGGCTGCGCGCATCAGTATAAGGCGATGACCAGGAACTATATGAAGAAGGGTTTCCGCGAAGACGAGGCCTTCTTCCTTGCGCTTTTGCATGGCTGTTCCAAGCGCAAGGTTCAGGCGGCCTGATCTTAAGCGGCTTTTGAATTCACATCGCAAACCAGAAATTTCGAGAATCCGAGCGTGATGCGGATATCAAAAGGCATGCGTTCATCCTTGATCGACTGAGTCCATTCCAAGGTGCCGCCTAGAGCCTGAATATCCTGCCGGACAGCATCCATTCCGACCCCGCGGCCAGACGTCAAACTCACGACCTCGGCTGTTGAAAAACCCGGAAGAAATATGAAATTGACGGCTTCCGCCAGCGAAACGCCAGGATCCCGACAGAGCTTTCTGTCCAGGGCCTTCTGCTTGATCCTCTTTAAATCGAGTCCGTCCCCGTCATCGCTGTATTCGACGACAAGTCTGGAATTCTTTACAAACATGCGGAAGGTGATCCGCCCATAGCCAGGCTTGCCTTTCTGCTGCCGCAGCTCCGGCTTTTCGATTCCATGATCCAGGCTATTTCTGAGCAGGTGGACGACGAAATCCTGAATGCGCGAGGCGCCGTCCTCGGCTAGATAGAGATCAGACTGGATATCACAGGCTATTTCAGGTGCCGGCTTCCCTCCCGGGACGGGACAGGAGTCTCCCAATTTTTGAAAATACTCCGCGGCGCGAACGTATTCGAGTTCGGCCAGGTTTTTTTTCAAAACATCCGGGGGCAGGAGTTCAGGAAGCTGGTTTCGGAACCTCTGCCAGAGTCGTTCATCGAAGCTGGCCTTCTGACCTTCCCCTGAACTCAGGGATCTATCGCGAGAAAGGGCGTCCACGAACTCAAGAAGAGCGCTCATCTTCTGATCCATGTCGCCGAGATGCATCCTCACCCGATCCCGAGGCAGCGCCTGCGGGTTGTCACGGCCGGCGGAAAGATCCATTTCAAAATCGTGGGCTTTCTGAGCCAGATCATTCAAGCGGAAGGTCCGGGCATTCCCTTTGATCGTATGGATCTCGCGAAACATGGCATCCACAGCTGCGGCATCCCAGACGGAAACCTGGATCAGATCGCCCAGTTTTGAACGTCCATGAGCCAGAAAGCTGCGAAGGCGCAGCAAGGTACCATCCACGTAAGCTTCAAGAATCCGGGATTTTTGCTGAAGCAAGTGGGACTGCTGCTCAAGCACCTTCAGTTCGGTGACATCCGAGATGGTGAGAAGGATGTACTCGATAGCATCCAGTTCGGAGCACAGCGGACTCCATCCCAATTCAAAAATGCGCTGAGAACCAGACCTATCAAAAGAAATGCGATCGGGAAAAATAGCCCGATTCAAATCAAAATTCAGCCGATGCTCACCAAAGCAGATTTGAAATGTGGCCTTGATCTGCTCCATGGCATCGCGATCCAGTGAGCTTTTATCAAAGAGAAGCTCGAAGATATCCGCACCCGCCACGGCATCCGCGGCCAGAAGGTGAGTCAAGGACTGGGAAAAGGTCGGCAAAATCTGTCCTTTCCCATCAAAAGCCAGGACACCCTGGGGGAGGTTTTCCAGAATAACCCCAAGGTCACGGGTCTTGCTCCGCAGATCAGCCGTGCGTTCCGTCACGATGCTTTCCAGGCGCTGATTCTCGCCTTCGATATGCCTGATCGCTTTTTCCAGGCTCCTGTTGACCACCGCCAGGCTTTTTCGAAGTATATTCATCTGATCAGCCAGCGCGAAGGAAAAGAGCAGAGCTTCGACGATGGAGCCAAACTGATGAGCATTCTCCGTAAAGAGATTGCGGGGAATCAGGCCGAATTTATTGAGGGCGAGAACCATGGTGCCTATCAACCAAGAGGTCCAGGCGGCGGCAAAAAAACGGCCCTGGCGAATACCAGCCATGATCGAAGCCGTGGCCAGATAAAAACCCACGCCGATCCCGTAGATGATCATGACAATGACCACCCTGATGGACAAGGAATAGCTGACAAAAAAGGAGATGGGGATCCAGCATGCAAATACCCAATTGCTCACCATCATAAGTTTATAAAGGCGGGGAAAGCGCTCTTTCGTCTCCAGAAAGGTTGCGGCGAAAAGGAAGCTGGAGATGAAAGTCCCGATCAAAGGTTTATCAATGAAGTAATTATTAAATGAGGGGAGATCAGGCCAAAGGTACGAAAATCCAAGGCCGGTAATGCCAAGCTGAAAGGAAAGATAGGACGCCAGGAAAAACACATAGTAGAGATAGATCTTCTTCCGGACCGACAGCAGCAGAAAGAAATTATAAAACAACATGACTGTCATGGATCCGAAATACAGAATAAACACCTTTTCCAGTTTGGAATGCCCGCGGATGAAGTCCTCCTCGTTCCAAAGAAGCACAGGAAGCTGGATGGCGCTGGTGGTGTTGATGCGCAGATAGACCGTCTGCTGGGTTTCACAACCTAAAGAATAGGCAAAGCCGAGGTAATCCATGGGGCGTTGTGCAAAAGGGAATCTATCGCCGCCCTGCTCACGGGAGAGAACACGCTGACCATCAACAGCCCACAGCTCGATGTTATCCAGCAGCGGATAGGCAATGTCCAAAACTCTTTTTTGAGTTTGGGAGGTGCACTCAGGCACAGCGATGCGGAACCAGTAGTTCTCGTTGTCGTGAAAACCCAGATTGATGGAGTCTCCGGGTATAGCCTTCCATTCCGCCATTGGCAAAGCCAGCAGCTGCTCAAGACTTGCAACAGCGGGCGAGGGAACCATGTAAAGAGTATGCCGCGTCAGATCCTCGCCGTCTGATGCAGCCAAAGGCATGGCTCCCAGCATGGAGCTGGTGAGACTGGCGAGCAGCAAGAAAATATATGTACTCAAACCCATCCATGAAGCCCTTTTTTCGCTCTGACTTCATCGGGTTCCTGGCCGATATCCTGAATTCTGAGCCTATCGGCACTCGGACAGAGCGAGGGCAAGGTCCTGACTTCCCATCTGCTTGCCTTACTTTTCAGGAAAGTTCAAAGGTTCGGCTGAAAGGGGCTTTTCTGCGGGAAAAACACAGGCAACCAGGGTCGCCCGTGCTGTGAAGGTTGCAAAGACCAGGTGGGTGAACGGAGCAACCCGACCTCTCTTATTGCTCAGAGATGCTCTCCAAACGAAAGGCCTGCAGAGGATGCGTCCTGAGCCATTGCAGGTCCCAGGCCACGTCCCGCCGCACGCGCTCGGCCAGGGAGAATTGATTCTGTCCTACGAAATAAGACATATTATGAAAGTTATTCGGATCCGCCTGAAAGCGATGGCAGCTTCCGCAGGTGGTGTTCGCCACCAGGATCTGATTGCGATCGGCGATCTTCGGCAGAAGGCGCTGCTGGTCGATGCTGCTGAAAATCACGCTATCCACCAGCTCCAAGGCGGTCACCTGCCCGAAGTCGACGTTGAAGAGACGGCGGTCGTCCTCCTGCCGCGTGACGTTCGATTGTCCTCCGAAATTAACCATGGTGCGGGCGTCCTTCGCCGATGTGACTGTAATAGGACGCGGTACGAGCTGACCATTCTGGGAACGGAGAGCCACAAAACTCCAGACATTGATCGCGCCAGGGGCGCGGCCGGCAGGTAGCGAGAAAGCAGCGACATCCTTCACGAGACGCTGCGGCGTATAAGCCTGAAGCCAGAGCACAAGCCGCCGCCGAAACTCAGCATCCTGCGCTGTGCCGATCTCAGGACGCAGGCCGAAGCCCTGATAGACCGGAGTTCCCGAAAAAGCTCGCAGCCACATCACGTTGCCGAGCATGCGTTCCACAACCTTATTCCGCAGCGCTTGAAACTCGCTTTCCTCACCCGCATTCAAAAGGTTCGCAGGATTGCGTCCGCCTTGGTAGTAAGAGAAAAGCCTATTCCGTAGAGCCACCACCCGCTGCAGTTCATCCTGAGTCAGAGCATCCGTGGGAAAGACATCATAGATCGCATGAATCGCTCGATCATCCGCGAAAAGGCTGCCCTGTGCTCCCAGCCTCACCATGGGCTGCCATACGAGGCGCACTTCGGGCCAGCAGTGTTCCTGAACGCGATCGCGCGGCGTCAGGCCAAGCGGCATGCAGGGCGCGATGCGGACGCCGGTCAACTGCCAATCGGAATAACGATTCTCACGCTCGATCGCAGTTCCGACCGGAGTCGATCGAAAGCTCGTGAGCACCTGCTGGTACCAGGCCACCGAAAACAACTCGTGCGCTCCGACGTTCTGGAATCGGATAGCCGTGCCCGGATTCCGATCCAGCATCACGGAAAGATCTTTTTCTGCAATGGATTGTCCGTGGAGCGGAGCTGCCAGACCCAACCCAAGTCCAAGTGCGCGGAGCCAATTCCCTAATACCATGCCTACCCTCGCAAGATGATGAAGTGATCTCATCAATCTAACGATTTTCGAAGGGGAGGCTACGCATCTCGGATCAATTTTTCGGCGAAACTTGCTTCCGAGTGAACACGCCCATACTCAATAAATATCCAAAAGGAGAACATGCGCATCATCATTCCGCGGACAGGCCGCCACCTGACTCTGGGCCCTGGCCAGGGTTTCCTTGAACAGCTCCTTGATCCGCCCTTTGGTGTCCCAATCGCAGGTGAACGTCGCGGAAAAATGATAATCATGAGGCCCAGCCTCCATGCGATTCAAATGATGCAGGCAGTCGATCCGCCAATTCTTATGATTGCCGCGCGACAAGGGATGATGTTCATCCAGATGGATGCTGTCCTCGACATGGGTGACGCTCGTCTGATTCATGCGGATCAGGCCGATGCGCGTGAGGCGCTCCAGACAGCGATTCAATTCCAATTCGCTCAGCCCAAGGCGCCGGGCCATCTGCAGGGGATGCTGGCGGAATTTGGGAATCGTGAGCAGCATGTGAATCTTGGCCAGACGAATGTCCTGAAAATAATTCTCCATCTGCTCGGTCCCGAGCTTCGCCATGCGGCCTTCAAGCTGATCGACCAGGCGCAGATTATCTTCACGCAGGGCTACGATCCTTTGCTTGAGGAAGGCCTTGTGCTCATGATGACTGCTGCGACTCAGATCCCCGAGCAGCAGCACATAATCAATGTGCGCCTCCTGCAGCTGCATGGCCTTGCAGATCTTGAACAGCTGCTCGGCGGAAAATTCTGAATCGCCGGCCATAACGCGTGAAAAGTAACTCGTATGAATTTGACTGACGCTGGCCAGGGCGCGGAACGAGCTGCCCTGATCCTTGACATAGGCACGGATGACGTCTCTGTAGCAGGGGTAACTATAAATCTTGTTCACTGGGAATGAATTTCCAAGGATGGTTTTTACAAATTTTCTGTATACATGCATGCATCGGCCCTCTACTGTCAAGCGCACGTCACCTGTGGAGGCCTTGGCATGACGACTTTACTGAGCGTATGCAGTCTGATCCTGCTCTTCTGGACCCTGCCGCTTCGAGCTGGGGAACTGACGCAGGAGGATTCCGGCGGCTGGTCCGGCAATGGCGGCGGGCCCAATCGGGTTCAGGACAATGTCTGGTATCTGGGTGAAGAGCCGGTGCGTTACTGCATCAGGCTGGGATCCAATCATCCGCTCAGCATGCCCGCGGCCCAGGCCATGACCCAGCGCAGCCTCATGGCCTGGCAGAAGTTTTTTCAAAAATATCAGATCGGCCAGGGTCGCGTGAATGATCCCCGGCTCCAGGGTCTTCATCTGAAAATGAGCCTGGGCTTTACGCCGGTCAGCTGCTCCGAGGCGGAGCTGGAAATTTATCTGGGCGCCGACAATGAAAGCATTCGTCTTTACCGCGAGATGAATGAATCTGATGGGCCAGGGCTCGCCCTCCGGCGTGCCTATGATCACAAGGCGCATCGGCATCAGGGTTACATCTGGATTCAGAATTTCACGCAGGATCCCCGAAAAATCGAGCACATCCTGCTGCACGAACTCGGTCATATCTTTGGCATGAAACACGACAGTGTTTTTGTGATGGATCGCCGAATCGGACCCTGGCTGCAGAAGGTAAGCGATGCTGATCCCGCGCTGCGCTTTCTGGGGCAGATCGAGGCTGATTTTTGGCCCTTTGACCTTCTGCCTGCTTCGCGCGTGACGCTGGTGCCCTATGCCCGTCAGCTGCCCCCTGCAGGCCGCGGCGCGATGCAGCCCGGCTGCCCGAGTGGTCTGATCTCGCTGGCGCAGATCCCCTACAATTTCTCGCCCAATCTTTGGCCGGCATCGGGCTGTGTGCGCCTTG